>DXIA01000147.1 GCA_019113125.1 Candidatus Pygmaiobacter gallistercoris
TTCGCGCCGGCGACGAGGGCGCCCATGTCGAGGCTGAAGACCGTCTTGTTCTTGAGCCCCTCCGGCACATCGCCGGCGACGATCCGCTCGGCGAGCCCCTCGGCGATGGCGGTCTTGCCGACGCCCGGCTCGCCGATCAGCACCGGGTTGTTCTTGGTCTTGCGGGAGAGGATCCGGATCACGTTGCGGATCTCGGTGTCCCGCCCGATGACCGGGTCGAGCTTGTGGGCCCGGGCGGCCTCGACGAGGTCCTGGCCGTACTTCTTGAGCACGTCATAGGTCTCCTCGGGGTCCTCGCCGGTCACCCGCTGGTTGCCCCGCACCGCCATCAGCGCCTTGAGAAAGGCGTTCTTCTCCAGCCCGAACCGGGCGAAGATCCCCCCGATGCCGGAGGAGGCGGTCTCGAAGAGGCCGAGCATCAGGTGCTCGACCGAGAGGTATTCATCCTTCATCCGGTTTGCGGTCTGCTCGGCCGCGGTGAAGGTCCGGTCGAGGTCCGACGAGATGTAGATCTTGTCGGGGTCCCGGCCGCTGCCGGTCACCCGCGGCAGCTTTTCGACCTCGGCCTTTGCGGCCGCGGCGACCGCCGCCGGGTCCTTGCCCATCTTTGCGATCAGCTGGGCGATCAGCCCCTCGCCGTCCGCTGCGAGGGCGTAGAGCAGATGGCTCTGGTCCAGCTGCTGGTTCTGGTATTCGATCGCGAGGCTCTGGGCGTCGTTGATCGCCTGCCTCGACTTCTGTGTCAGTTTGTTGAGATCCATATCCTACACCACCCTTTCGGTGAATCAAAAATTCTTGTTGTCCCAAAGGCCGCCGGCTAGAGCGCCGCGACCTCGGCGGTCAGCGCGGCGGAGAACCCGGACGCCGCCGCCTGGGCGGCGGCCCGCTGGCCGGTCGGCAGCGCGTCGAAGTAGCTCTGCATCACCGCGTCCATCAGCCGGATGTAGCCGGCGATCGCCGCACCGAGCGCCTCGCCGCTCGCCCCCTTGGGGGACCGCAGCCGGCGGGAGAACCGCCCCTCGGCGAGGTCGTAGCTCAAAAACGCGCCGTCGGTGAAACTGCGCTCCTCGAGGTGGGTCCAGAGCCGGAAGAACCGGTCCATCTCCTCGAGCAGCGGGCGGGACTGGCTGCGCAGGGTCACCCGCAGCTCCCCCACCGCGTCGGTGGGGTGCTGGTAGAGCTCGAGGGTGTACCGCACCGTCGGATTGTACCGGTACCGCACCGCCCCCCGCAGCTGGATCAGCCCGCCGCTGCCGCCGAGCAGCAGCCGCAGCCCCGCCGCGTCGGAGGCCATCCGCTCAAGACAGCCGAAGACGTCCTTCGCCCGCCTGGCCGGGGTCTCGCAGCCGGTCTGCTGGGCGAGGATCCGCTCGATCATCCGGCTCCGGCTGACCCCTTCGCCCGCCGCGAGCCGGTCGACCGCCGCGACCACCTCGTCGCTCAGCACGACGCTGTAAACACTCCTGCTCATCCGATCCCTCCTTTCCGGGCATTGTCATTCTACCACCACTTCAATAATTTGTCAAGCGAATTATATAATTTTCTTTTCAAATTATGGATGATGCAAAGATTGCCCCCGCGTGTTATAATGAGGTGTCAGCTTGAAAAAAGGATGTGCGGAAGATGACCGAAAAATACTATGAAAAAGACAGTTTTCTCGCCCGGTTCGACGCGGTTGTGACCGGCTGCACCCCCGAAAAGGACCGCTGGGCGGTGACCCTCGACCGGACCGCCTTCTTCCCCGAGGGGGGCGGCCAGCCGGCAGATCACGGCACCCTCGGCGGGGTGAAGGTGCTGGACGTCCAGCTCAGGGCGGGCGAGGTGGTCCACACCACCGACGGCCCGCTCGAGGTCGGCGCGCCGGTCACCGGTCAGCTTGACTGGGACCGGCGGTTTGACCTGATGCAGCAGCACACCGCTGACCATCTGTTTTCGGGTCTTGTCCACCGGGAGCTGGGCCTTGAGAACATCGGCTTTCACATCGGGGAGGAGCTGGTCCACATGGACTTTGGGGCGGAGATCACCCCGGTCGAGATCGACCGGCTCGAGCTCGAGGCGAACCGGCTGATCGCCGAGAACCGGCCGATCCGGGTGCTCTTCCCGGATGAGGACGCCCTCGCCGGGATGGACCTGCGCAGCAAGAAGGAGCTGGATCAGCTCGAGGGAGCGGTGCGGGTGGTCGAGATCGAGGGGGTGGACCTCTGCGCCTGCTGCGGCACCCACCTCTCTTCGACCGGCCAGATGGGGCTTTTAAAGATCACCGGCTGCCAGAGCTACAAGGGGGGCGTGCGGGTCTTCCTCGCGGCGGGGGGCCGCGCGGTGCGGCTCGCCCAGCGGGAGCACCGGCAGGTCGAGGCGGTCAGCGGGCTACTCAGCGCAAAGCAGCCCGAGATCGTCGCGGCGGTGACGCGGCTCAAGAACGACGCCGCCGAGGCCCACCTCGCCCTCGGCCAGCTGCAGAGCCAGCTGATCGCGGTCAAGGCGGCGCGCTATGCCGGCCGGCCTCACCCGGTGGTGTTCGAGCCGGGGCTTGCCCCCGACGATCTGCGGCGGTTCGCCCTCGCCCTCTGCGACGGCGGGGCGGCGCTCGGGGCGGTCTTCTCGGGCGGGGAGGGCAACTACAAGTACGCCCTCGCGTCGGACGGCAGCGTCGACCTGCGGGCCCTCGGCAAGGAGATGAACACCCTGCTCGCGGGGCGGGGCGGCGGCAAGCCGGGCCTCGTGCAGGGCAGCGTCGCGGCCGAGCGGGCCCAGATCGAGGTCTTCTTCGCCGAGCGGGGCTTTGGGGAATAAGGCGAATCAGCAAAAAGGCGGCACCGCCCTTTCTGCGGATAGATCGGCTTTTCGGCAGCCCGGTGTCCCGGGGCGTTCTGCGCCGCCCTGCGGTATCTTTGCGGATCCCGCCCGCCGCCCTTTGGAGCGGCGGATCAAATAAAAGCAAAAAAGTCCTCCGCGCGGTGTTCCGCCGCGCGGGGGACTTTTTTGTCTTTTTTGTCTTCGCTATTGCTGCGCCAGAATGGCCCGGTTCAACACGGTCAAAAATTCCTTCGAGGTCTTCCAGTCGGGATGATCATACCCCGTGATCTCGTCCAGCGCCATCGCGCAGAGATACTCAAACAGCCCCTGGTTCGGGCTCTTGTAGAGGATCAGGTAGAGCGGCTTTGCCGCCCTGTCCCCCATCCCGACCACCGTCTTGTACTGATCGCTTTCGAGGGTGTAGGAAAACCACCCCGCACTCATCGCGAAGGCGGGGTCCTCCCGCTGTTTTGTCTCGATTTCGCCGGTCAATTCCTGCAGCAGGGCCGCGATCTTTTCCAAAGCCGTCCTGTCGACATTCCGGATCAGCGCCTCTTCATCCACCCCCTGCGGCGAGATCTCGACCCATTCGATCTCCCGCGGCGGCGTCCTTTCGCTGTTCTGCGCGCTGCTCGAGCTGGCGGGGCGCTCCTCCTGCACACTGCTCGAGCTGGCAGGGCGCTCCTCCTGTGCCCCGCATCCGACCGCCGCGGCCAGGAGCAGCAGACAGACCGCCATCCTGCCCATTCTCTTCCCCATCCGCATCAGTCCCGGCCGAGCCAGTCGGCGATGGCGCCGCAGAACTTTGCGACAAAGGCGGCCGCCCCGACCCCGACACAGACCCGGGTCGTCTTCTCGGGGCGGCCGAGCAGCGCCGGGTCCCCGATGGTCCGGCCCCGGCCGGGGCCCTCGGTCTCGACGGTCAGGTTGATCGGCAGCACCGAGAAGGCGCCGGGGCAGAGCGCCGCCTCGAGGGCGAGGGGGTCGTGGATCGCCCCGCCGATCTCGCCGGTCTCGCTCTCGTTGGTGTAGTAGTACTCGGACATCCCGACCAGCGCCGCCGCCGCGGGGCTCTCGACCTGCCGCCAGCGGGCGAGGTCCGCCCCGACGATCTTGGTCTGCAGCGTGACGTCCAGCCCCACCATCGTCACCGGCAGCCCGCTCTCGAAGACGTATTTTGCGGCGGCGGGGTCGTCGCAGATGTTCGCCTCGGCGAACGGGGTGCGGTTGCCCGGCACCGTCAGCGCGCCCCCCATCACGCTGATCGCCCCGACCGAGGCCATCGCCGCCCGGTCGAGCCGGATCGCGTCGGCGAGGTCGGTCAGCGGGCCGGTCGCGACCACCGCGAGCTCGCCGCCCCAGCGGCGGGCCGCCTCGACGAGGAACCGGGCCGCCGGGGTCTCGCAGGCCCGCCCGCCCGCGGCCGGCAGCAAAACGTTGCCGATCCCGTTCTCCCCGTGCACCCGGTACTTGAAGTCCCCCGGCCGGTAGCCGTCCGCCCCCCAGGGGTGGTCGGCGCCGGGGCAGACCGGCACCTCCGGCGCGCCGAAGAGGGCGAGCAGGTCGAGGTTGTTTTGGACCGAGCGGTCCCGGGTGACGTTGCCAAAGCAGCCGCCCACCCCGATCAGCTCGACCTGCGGCAGCGCGAGGGCGTAGGCGAGGGCGAGGGCGTCATCGATGCCGGTGTCGAGATCGAGAATCAGTTTCATCGTGTTCCTCCTTTTTCACAGTCCGAGCACCACCCCGAGCACCCCGCCGGCGACGATGACGAGGATCGGGTGGATCTTGAACTTCTTGTAGCAGAACAGCCCCACCCCGAAGAGGGCGAGATGGCTCCAGGAGATCTTCTGCAGCAGGGCCGGGGCGGCCGGGACGAAGAGGGTGGTCAGAAAGATGTCGAAACAGGCGGCGAGGATCAGCCCGACGACGAAGGGGCGGATCCCGACAAAGACGTTCTGGACCAGCCGGCTCTCCTTGAACCGCTCGAGCATCTGGGCGATGATCAGGATGACGATGACGCTCGGGGCGACCAGCGAGAGGGTGGTCGCGATGCCGCCGACAAGGCCGTGGGTCGAGTAGCCGACATAGGTCGCCATGTTGACCCCCATCGGGCCGGGGGTGGACTCGCTCACCGCGATCATGGTCGAGAGGGTGGCGAGGTCAAACCAGCCGTACCGGCGGGACATCTCCTGCAAAAACGGGATGGTCGCAAGCCCGCCGCCGACCGCAAAGAGGCCGGTCTTGAAGAACTCAAACATCATCAAAAACAGCTCAGCCACGGCGGATCCCCCCTTTCACCACGCCGCAGACCCCGGCGAGGACGACCAGCAGCACCGTCGAGACCGAGGTGAAGTAGCTCAGCAGAAAGGCGAGGGTGCAGAGCACCGCGCCGAAGAGGTCCCCGATGCTCTTTTTGCCCAGCTGCCACAGCGAGCTCGCCATCAAAATGCAGACGCTGATCCGGATGCCGGACAGCGCCCGCTGGACCAGCGGGTAGTCCTGGAACCCGGTCAGAAAGGCGGCGATCAGCGAGATGATGACAAGACTCGGGGTGATGACCCCGAGGGTCGCGGCGATGCCGCCCGGGATGCCGGCGATCTTGTAGCCGACGAAGGTCGAGCTGTTGACCGCGATGACCCCCGGCGTGCACTGGCCGATCGCGTAGTAGTCGATGATCTCGTCCTCGGTGGCCCAGTGGTACTTCTCGACCACCTCCCGCTGGATGATCGGCAGCATCGCGTAGCCGCCGCCGAAGGTGAACAGCCCCATCTTGAACCAGACAAGATAGAGGGTGAGCAGTTTTTTCATCTTGATTCCCCCAACAAAAAGGTAAAAGCCCTCCCCTCCAGCATAACACCGGAGCAGAGGGCAGTAAAGCACTTTTTTCAAATAGGTGTGGCAGGAATAAGAAAACAACGCCGTAAAAAGGCCGCTTTTGCGCGGCTGCGGCGTCAAACCACCGGGGCAGCTCTGTGCTGCCCGCGACATCCACAAAGGGTGCCGTATCCAACGCCAAATGGCGTTGGATGAGGTGCTTTTCCTTGCACCCGCATCAAAATCGACCTTTTTACGGTGCCTTGCAGTTCTGCCCCAGAATTTTGGATGGAGAAAGTGCGAAGAGCGGCCCCTCAAGCCTTGGTGGCTTGGGGGGCCGCTCTGAGTGCTTTCTACGCCAAAAGTC
>DXIA01000148.1 GCA_019113125.1 Candidatus Pygmaiobacter gallistercoris
TGCCCGGCGTGGGTGTTGTCGTACCGGTGCCCGGTGTGGGTGTCGTCGTGCCGGTATTCGGTACAGGCGTCGTCGACGGGGTTGTAGCCGTCTGGGCGCGGAAGACCGCCGTCACCCGAATGGTACCCGCCTCCGCATTTTCAGGAACGGTAAAGACAATTCCGGTCTGGGTCCGGTTGGGAATCCAGCCGGAGGTGGACTGCCAACGGACAAACTCATACCCGGCATTCGGGTGAGCAATCACCGTACTGCAGCTCTCGCCGGGCAGGACGGTCTGGTCGGTGCTGCCGGTGAGATACCCTGCCGCACCGCTGCTGACGGTAAAGACAACCTCAACCCCCTGCGACGAGGCATCCGGATTTTCGGTGTGCTCTGCCGGCGGATCGGTAGTGACCAGATCCGGCGGAATTTCATCCCGCGCGGGGATCGTCTCGAGCGGGGTCGGGCGGTCGTCCTCGGTGACGTAGCTGTGGGTGCGGAAGTAGTCGAACAGCGCGGTCATGGCATCCTTGTTCAGGTGGATGCCGTCGGCGAGGGTGTAGTCCCACTTCGCATAGCCGGTTTCCTCATCCTTGAGCACCTCGGTGCTGTTGAGGAACTTGAACCCCATCTCCTCGGCGAGGTCGACCAGCGCGAGGTTGTACTTGTCAATGGTCTCGATCGTGATGTCGGAATTGTCATGGTATTGATGCACCGGCGGGATCGCATTGATGATGATGTCGGCATAGGGGTAGGCCTCGTTGATCGCCTCCAGTGCGGTGCGATAGCTATTGATAAAGGTCTCGGTCGACCAGCCGACGGTGTTGTTGGTACCGAAGGTCAGCACAATTCGCCGCGGCTGCAAAATTGCGACCGCCTCGGGAATGGTGACCGGGTCGTTGTATCCCTCGAAGTAGACACAGGGGGTGTCCGGCACCATCTGGATCCCCATCGAGTCGATCCCGATGTCGTTGGAAAGGGAGGTAAATCCGTAGACCATCATGCGGTAGGTGTTGGAATCTCCGATGAAGAGGGTCTCATCAACATAGGTCTGGCCGGCATCCTCGCTCTCGGGCAGAATGGTCGGGATCTCCTCCACCACCAGCTCACTCTGGGAATCGGACGAGGAGACCGGCGGGGTCCAGCTGTCGGGTCCAAAGCTGCCGCTGGCCTTTTTGATGATGAAGATCACCAGCAGGATGACGACCGCGGCCACCAGCACCCCGAAGGCGATGTAGAGCCCCAGCTGCATCTGTCCTGCCGGGCGGCGGGAACGGGTATGACGCTGCCAGCCGTCGTACTCGTCCGAAGAGCGCCGGGAAGAAAAGCCCAGCTTTCTCCGGATGCGCCTTAGCATTCGTTTGAATTGGTTCACATTCAGCGCTCCTTTGCGCGGCTGCGCCGACAGGCGGAGGGCCGCACCGATCAGATTGGGAATTTGCCTTTGTCATTTTACCATAACCGGCAACATCAGACAAGAGCGCCGCCCGTTCAGGTGATGGCGCGACACTCGAGATAATAGCGCTTTTCCTCGGCATGCCCCATGCTGAAGGTCTTTTTCGGCAGCACGCCACCGAGATAGACCCCGAGAAAAAGGTCCGATTTTTGGAACGGGGGCAGCAGCAGCCCCACGGCGCCCTGTGCGGCCAGTTCCCGCAATGCATCCTCGCCGTGGATGTAATCCACCCGCACCTCGGAATGGGAGGCCAGCCAGTCGGCCAGAAAGGCCTCGATGCTCCCGACACAGAGCGGCCAGCGGGAACCGGAGAGGGTGCAGGGGCGCGCACTTTCCCCTGTGAGCAGGGTGAATTGCTGCCCCTCCGCCGCGCCACCGCGGTGCAGCACCATGCCCTGTGCGGCAAAAAAGCGGGTCATCGCGTCGAGCAGGGTGTCCGCATCTGTTCCGAAGAGGGCACGGTGAATCGGCTCGAACTGGATCGCGGGGTCGTGGATGTTCTCGATCTCGACCAGACAGTACCGCGCCGGATGGGTTGCAGCCTCGGCGGGGGAGAGCCCCTGCTTGATCTCCTCCCACCACGCCTTTGCGGTCGCGAGGGAGTGGTTGCCGTCCCCAACGGCGAGGGCGATCGGAGGTGCGCCGTTCGGGCCGGTACGGGCGGCAAAGCCCTCCACCGCCCGGATCGCGCCCTCGATCAGCACCGGGTCGGTGATCGCCCAGCCCGCAATGCTGCCGCCGCCGAGCATCAGCGGGGTGTCGTAGAGAGGCGGTTGCTCCGCCACCGCCGCGGCCAGCGGCCCGAGCAGGGTGTTCTCGGGGTCATCGGCCAGCATCAGGATATGAGGGCACTCGAGCGATGCGCCCCGCCGCACCGCAAGCCGGGGAGGGATCCGCTCGGTCACCGTCCGCTCGGTCGGGCGGATCAGTGGAGCCGCGCCGGGAGCATAACTGTACTGCTCGAGATCCACTGCGGCGACCAGCCCCTCCCGCACCCCGCTCGCGGTGGTGCGGCGCAGATAGAGAAATCCCTCGACCGACCGGGTCAGCACCTCGCGTCGCGCGGCGTCCATCGCGCGGTGAATCGAATCGATTCGCACCCCGACATCCGGCTGGTCGAGCCAGACCTCCGGCAGGATCAGGTCGAGACAGCTCGGTGCGGTCCCGACGATCTCCTCCACCCGCTGCCAGTAGTCGGGCTGAGAGGTGAACTGATCGCAGGCCAGCACCGCCCAGCGGGAGAGATCCACCCGCTCATCCGGCAGCAGAATCCGCGCCGGCTCAATCAGCCTGTGTGGTGTTTTCATATCAAACGGTCTCCTTTCCGGCGTCTAAGATGCGGAAAAATTTCATAGCTTTAGATTAAATTATACGGTGACCGGCGGGGTTTGGCAAGCCGGAGGAGGAAACGGCGATGGAGCAGAAGGGATGGGAGAGAAGGGGGGCGCTGCAGGCGCTCGGCGCGGCGCTGTTGTTCAGCATCAGCGGGGTCTGCATCAAGGCGATCCCCTGGTCGCCGCTCGCGATCAACGGGGCGCGGGGCGCGATCGGGGCACTGGTCCTCGCGCTCTGGATGGCGGCCGCCCACCGCAGGCTGCACTGCAACCTCGCGGTGGGGATCGGGGCACTCTCCCTCTGCCTGACCAATATCCTCTACATCTTCGCGGCGAAACTGACCACGGCGGCCAATGCGATCCTGCTGCAGTACACCTCTCCGCTCTTTGTGGTGCTGCTGCTCTGGATCTTTGCCCGCCGCCGCCCGTCCCGCCGGGCGGTCATGGCCTGTCTGCTGGTCTTCGGCGGCACCGCGCTCTTTTTCTGCGACAGGCTGACCCCCGGCGCCCGGTTGGGCAGCCTGCTCGGACTCGCAAGCGGACTGACCTATGCCGGGGTCTTTCTCTCCGGACTGCCCCAAGGAGCGGACGGGGTCTCCTCCTTTCTGCTGGCCCAGCTCGCGGGGGCGGCGCTCGG
>DXIA01000149.1 GCA_019113125.1 Candidatus Pygmaiobacter gallistercoris
CCTACCGCATAAAGCAGAAGATCATCTCTCTTCTGGATCAGCTCAGTGCAGTCAATCTGTTTTTCAGCGCCCGTACCGGAATGTCGGAAGAGGATCCCGAGGATCTTGTGGAGGACCCGGATCGCCGAATCACCTACAACATCACCGTCCACTACAAAGACGAGTCGGAACTTCTGCTCGCCGGCCGATATGACAGGAGCGGTCTTCCGAAGGATTTTCCCACACTGATGTCCGCCATTTTTGATCTGGTCCAACAGTATGGCGTTGGAGAGATGATTTTCCCCTCCGTCTATCTGCGCAGGCCAAGACGAAAGAGCGATCTGATCTATTGCTCCGTCACTTTGGACGGCGGTTACACCACCTACTATTATCGCACCGAGGATGACTCAATTGCGCCGGAGGATTGGGTGCTGGTCCCGGTCGGACGAGATAATCACCCGGTCAAGGGAAAGGTGCTTAAGGTCGCTTATTTTGCACCGGAGGAGGTTCCGTTTCCGGTCCAGCGAACGAAGAAGATTCTTCGCCGCTGCACCCCCGACAACTGGGAAGAGGATCAATAAAAAGCCGTGGGATGCAAGTCTGATCCCGCGGCTTTTTTAATTAGGTTATATTTCACCTATCATCTCCATAAGAATAGGACAGGAGGTGTTCTTCATGTTAATTGACACAAAACAAATGGTATCCATCACCGAGGCAAACCAGAATTTTTCCCGCATTGCACGGCTGGTGGACACGGCAGGGGCAGTGGTCATCCTCAAAAATAACGCCCCGCGCTATGTACTTCTTGAACTCGCCGCCCTTGAGAACAGCCGTGCAGAGGGGGAAAAGCTGCTGGCTGTCCCCCACCGCCCCCTGCGAGAGAAAAAGAGCGAAGACGGCGAATCCTCGGAGTGATTCACCCAGTTCACCGATCCCGATAGAGCTTGCGATACTCCGAGGGAAGCATCTGCGCCACATCCTTGAACGCCTCGGAAAATTTTCCTTGCGTCTCATACCCGAGCTGATTTGCTATGTTCGAGATGGCATCCTCTGATTCCCGCAGCATCTGCATCGCGCGGCGTACCCGGTACTCCTTCATGTACCGGGCAATCGGCAGACCATAGACCGCCTTAAAGACGGACTTGAGGGTAGAGGTATTGATGAGGTACTGTTTTGACAACTCTTCGATGGTGAATCTTCGATCCAGATGCTCGGTCAGCTGGCGGTGAATCTCCCGGATCCGCTCGGTCTGCTGAGAAAAATACTGGGTCAGCGCTTTCTGTTCGGGTCTAAAATCCAGCAGATAGAGCAGCAGCTCCTGCGACTTGAGCTGCAGGTAAGCGGCCCGGTGCTCTGCGGGCGCTGCGTACAGCGGCGCAAAAATCTGTTCCAGTTTCACGCAGGCCGGAACAACCAGGGGTTCTCCTTCGCAGAGTTCCCGCCGCAATGCTGCAAAATTGACGCCCGCCCGCTGAAGTGCCGCCGGACAGTCCCTTTCCAGCCAGTCAAGATCCATGGCGATCGAAAGGCCCTGCGCATAACCGAGGGGGAGCATCATAGCCGAATTTGCACAGTGAAAGGTGCTGTGTACAACCAGATCCCCCGCGCCGAGATAGATGGCGGCTCCCTCCTGCATATTCCAGCCGACTCGCCCGCTGCGGCAGTAAAACAATTCAAGGACCGAACGGGAAGCCGGGTGATGAAACTCCACCTGCGGCGCCAGCAGATCGCAATAGGATGCATCGATTCCGGGAAGAACCGGATAATTCTCAATTCTTCCCTTCCCTGCTGTCCGGGCGGAAAATGCATCGGTCGGAAGAACTTGCTTTTTGCCGGGGTCGACATGGCGAATCACCTCGAGCTGACCCTCCGGAGCCTCCCGCAGCAGATCGGTAATTCGGATGTACTCCTCCTGTTTCACTTCGGATCGCTCCTCTCCGACGGACAGGCGATTTCCACCATCTCCTCAATCATATGATGCAGCAGCTGAGCCTGCCGGGTTTTTGCAGCGGTATAATAGACCTCTTTTCCCTCCCGGCGGTTGACGATCAGCCCGGCTGCCCTCAGCTGGCGCAGATGATGGGAGACTGCGGGGCTGCTCATTCCGACCATCGCCGAGAGGTTGATAACACACTCCTCACAGTGGCACAGCAGCCAAAAAATACGAATTCTGCTGCCGTCTCCCAGCTGCTTAAAGATATCCGATACGGTCTGAAACTCCTCGGCACTGGGCATCTGCTGCAGTTCCTGTTCGATCTTCTGCCCATGATTGTGCGGCAAAACTATCTGTTGCATCGGCTTTTCCCTCCTGTTTTCTCTATCATACCACAGACCTGGACGAATGGAAAAGACCGTCAACCTGCCCGCCGATCCTATCCCCGCCGGCCGCCGCGTTTTTCTGCGCTGTGGCCGGTTTTGTCGTGTTTTCTTTTCCCAAACGGAAGGTCCATTTACCCAAACGGGAGAATCTTTTTTCAAACCCTTGACGGAACGACAATAGACGTGTATCATTATAAACAGTTAAACGAGTGTTTAATCGTTTATCAAAACTGTTTCAGAGAGGGGCCCTTGTGATGAAAAAGACCTACAAGATCGAAGTGGATTGCGCCAACTGCGCAAACCTGATGGAGGATGCGGCCCGCAAGACCTGCGGTGTCCAGAACGCCACCGTGAATTTTATGACCCAGAAGATGATTGTGGAGTTTGACGAGGGCAAGGATCCGGCATCGGTGATGCAGGATGTCCGCAAGGCCTGCAAGAAGGTCGAGTCCGACTGCGAGATCTTCCTGTAATTCATCCCCCTGTTTTGTCGCCCTGTGCGCAGCCGCATGCAGGGCGACTCTTTCTTAGACCGACAACTGCGGCTGCGGAGGAAAGGAGAAGGAACGATGCAGGAATTGATTGTAAATCTTCTGCTCGTTGTCGTGGCCGCACTCGCTGCGGTATTGAGACTGATCGGGCAGAAACCGGATAGCGGTATGACAAGAAAACAAAAGGTGATGCTCTGGAGGATTCTGGCGTCTTCCCTGCTGCTGCTCCTGCTGCAACTGTTGGGCAGCACAGCTTTCGACCGTCTGGGTGCCGCCGGGCGCTGGGTGCGGCTGGCCATCTTTCTCGCCGATTATCTCATCATCGGCTATGATATTCTCAGAAAAGCCGGCCGTGGAATCCGCAACGGTCGGGTGTTCGATGAGAACTTTCTGATGGCGGTGGCAACCCTCGGCGCGCTGGCGCTGGCCATCTACGAAAACGGCGACTACCTCGAGGCGATCGCGGTGATGCTGTTCTATCAGGTCGGCGAGTGGTTTCAGAGCTATGCAGTTGGCAAGAGCCGCCGGAACATCAGCGACCTGATGGATATCCGCCCCGACTACGCCAATATCGAGCAGGACGGCAAGCTGGAAAAGGTGGACCCGGATGAGGTAGCGATCGGCACCATCATCGTGGTGCAGCCGGGCGAGAAGGTTCCCATCGACGGCACGGTGGTGGAGGGCAGCTCCACCCTGAATACAGCAGCGCTCACCGGCGAGTCTCTGCCCCGGGAAATCGCGGTCGGGGATGCGATTATCAGCGGCTGCATCAATATGACCGGCCTGCTCCGGATCAAGACCACAAAGGAATTTGGGGAATCTACCGTCTCGAAGATTCTGGACCTGGTGGAAAACGCCTCCTCCCGCAAGTCGAAATCGGAGGATTTCATCTCGCGTTTTGCAAAGATCTATACCCCTGCCGTCTGCTATGCCGCGCTGGCGCTGGCCATCCTGCCGCCGCTGGTGCTGATGTTCGGTCTGGGCAGAGCGCCGGGTTGGGAGACCTGGATCTATCGCGCACTCACCTTCCTCGTCGCGAGCTGTCCCTGTGCGCTGGTTATCAGCATTCCGCTCAGTTTCTTCGCCGGTATCGGCGGTGCGAGCAAGGCCGGCGTGCTGGTCAAGGGATCCAACTATCTTGAGACGCTGTCCCAGACAAAGATCGTTGTCTTTGACAAGACCGGTACCCTGACCCAGGGCGCGTTTGAGGTCAGCGGCATCCACCACAGCGCAATCGAGAACGAAAAGCTGGTGGAGTACGCCGCGCTGGCAGAATCCGCCTCCAGTCACCCGATCAGCAAGAGCCTGCAGCGGGCCTACGGCAAGGAGATCGACCGCAGCCGGGTCTTAGACATCCAGGAGATCAGCGGCAACGGGGTCACCGCAACGGTGGACGGCCACACAGTCGCGGCCGGCAATGACAAGCTGATGACCCGCCTTGGCATCTCCTTTATCCCCTGTCACAGTGTCGGCACCATCATTCATATCGCAATCGACGGCAGCTATGCCGGTCACATCGTCATCTCGGATGTGGTAAAACCCAGTTCGAAAAAGGCCATTCAGGCGCTCAAGCGCGCCGGGATCCGAAAGACCGTCATGCTGACCGGCGACGCGGCGAAGGTCGCCGATCAGGTGGCCGCAGAACTCGGCATCGACCAGGTTTACAGCCAGCTGCTCCCCGCGGATAAGGTGGAGAAGGTGGAGGCCCTGATCGGCGAAAAATCCGGCAGTGAGAAACTCGCCTTTGTGGGCGATGGCATCAATGACGCGCCGGTGCTGCGCCGCGCAGACATCGGCATCGCGATGGGTGCGATGGGATCCGACGCTGCAATCGAGGCCGCCGACGTCGTGCTGATGGACGACGACCCGATGCAGATTGCAAAGGCCATCCGGATCTCCCGTAAATGTCTTGGCATCGTCTACCAGAATATCGCCATTGCCATCGGCATCAAGTTGGCCTGCCTTGCACTGATCGCACTGGGATTTGCGAATATGTGGCTGGCGGTTTTTGCCGATGTCGGGGTCATGATCCTCGCCGTCTTCAACGCGATCCGCGCGCTATTTGTCAAAAAACTCTGATCTCTTCACGGCGGGAACGCCTTCTCACGAAGGCGCTCCCGCCGTTTTGTTGTCTTGACAAAGCTAATAGTATTAGTTTAAAATAAAACTAATATCATTAGCTTTTGGGGAAAGAGGAAAATCAGAATGCCACGACAGGGACTTTCACGGGAACAGGTCATACAGGCGGCAGCCGACCTAATCGAGGAAAAGGGGATCCCCCGGTTTTCGATGGGCGAGCTCGCCCGGCGGCTGCAGATCAAACCTGCATCACTCTACAACCACATCGAGAGCATCGAGCAACTGCTTGCGCTGGTGGGAAAGGACGCTGTGCGCCGGCTCACCGCCCTTGAAAAGGAGGCCATCGCCGGCAAGAACGGGCAGAAGGCACTGTTTGCGCTGGCACAGGTCTATCGGCTCTTCGCACGGGAGCACTACCAGTTGTACCGGCTTATCATGGCCTTTCCGAGATGGGATAACCCGATGCTGGAACAGGAGGCGGGAGAGATCGTCTCCCCGATCCTGCAGGTGCTCTCCGATTATGGGTTGACCAATGAGCAACAGTATCATTGGCAGCGGGTGCTGCGAGCGGAGATGGCCGGCTTTGCCTTCCATGAGCAAGCCGGAGGTTTTTCCCATTTCCCGGTCGATCCGGAGGAGAGTTTCAGGATTGCCATCCAGTGTCTGTCGGATGGTCTGTGCAGGGCAGGAGGTGCCGGTTTATGAAGACGAAGGAAGAGATTTTGTTCCGTGAGGCCCCGGTGGGGCGGGCGGTGCTCACCCTGATCATTCCCACCATCATCGGTCAGTTGATCACCGTCATCTACAATATGGCGGACACCTTTTTCATCGGTCAGATCGGCGACCCCAATCAGGTCGCCGCGGTCTCGCTCTGTATGCCGATGTTTGTCTTCCTCACTGGTCTTGCGAATCTGTTCGGCATCGGCGGTTCGAGTCTGATGGCACGCAGCCTCGGTGCCGGGGAACACCGACGGGCAAAGCAGGCGGCCGCGTTCTGCATCTGGACCGCCTTTGCCATCTCACTGATCTACGGCATCGGACTGTATGCAGTCCGCGCGCTGGTGCTGCCCGCCGTTGGGGCGAATGCCGAGACCTATGGTTTCTGCTGCCAGTACATCTTCTGGACCATCACCATCGGCGCAGTACCTACCGTGCTCAACCAGGCGCTGGCAAATCTCGTGCGGGCCGAGGGGCACTCCGCACAGGCGAGTTTCGGGGTCGCGCTGGGCGGTGTGCTGAATATCTTTCTCGATCCCGTCTTTATCTTTCTGTTCCGGCTGGAGATCGCCGGCGCGGCGATTGCGACGATGGTCTCCAACGTCATTGCAACCCTCTACTTTATCCTGCTGATCGCAAAAAAACGGGGCGAAAGTGACATCTGCTTTGATCCGCGGCTGTACACCTGGAGCAGAAGAATCCCGCGGGAGGTGCTGCTGGTCGGGTTGCCGAGCTGTCTGATGAACCTGATGGGGGTGCTCTCCAACATCACCATCAACAAACTGATGTCCGGCTACTCCAATGCCGCAGTCGCGGGCATCGGGGTCGCAAAGAAGATCGATATGCTCTCGTTCGCCATCGCGACCGGCATGTCGCAGGGCGTTTTGCCGCTGATCGGCTATAACTATTCCGCGAAAAACTACAAGCGGATGAAGGCGGCGCTCCGGGTCGATTTTCTGATTGGTCTCGGCGTGGCCCTGGTCAGCACCTTCTTTTTGTTCACCTGCGCCGGACCGATTGTGCGGGTCTTTATTGACGATGCAGAGACAGTTCGGTACGGTCAGCTGTTCCAGCGGATCATCTGCATCACCGGACCCTGCATCTCGGTGACCATGCTGGCGATTACCTCCTTCCAGTCGGTGGGCAAAAAGGTGCAGCCCACCATCCTCTCGCTGCTGCGCAAGGGCGGACTCGACATCCCGTTCATGTTTCTGCTCAACCATCTGGCGGGAGCGGACGGCATCGTCTGGGCCACCCCGATCGCCGATCTCGGCGCGATGACCGTCGCGATCCTGCTGTTTATTCCCTTCTGGCGGCGGCTCTCCGAAAAAAATCAAACATCCATCGGCTGAGAACAAGTAACAAGCCCGGTGCAAAGCACCGGGCTTGTTTTTTATTCTTCTCGGTTGTACCGACTCTCGGCCGCAGTCTGCACCCCGCCCATGCCGAGGGTGGTCTTGATCCCCACCCCCGCATAGGGGGCAAACCGGAGCAGCAGCTGCCAGATCTCCTCCATCGGGGCCGCAAGGCGGGACTCAAGGGTGATATTGCCGAGAAAGCTTGGAATCCGGATATTTTTCAGTGGATAACGGGTGGTGTGCAGCGCATAGTCGGCAACGGTGATCCCCCGCTCGAGTGCCGCGAGTGCATCCGGATCCTCCAGCGGCAGCTCGGGGAAGATGCGGCTCCAACGCATGGCAAGGGTGTGCACCAGCCACTTCACCTGCGGAAAGATCGCATACCGCCCCTCGGTCTTAAAGGCCGTGGGGGTCAAAAACCGCATCGTCATCCGGCGCCCCGCCTCCCCTGCCCGTGCCTCCTCCACCAGCTGATACGCCGTCTTTGTCTCAACCCTCTCGCAGTGCAGCCGCAGCCTGCCGGTGTGCAGCGGCACCTCGGCAAGTCCCTCGAGAACCGGCCGAAAGGCTGCGGCGGTCTCATCCTCGAGCAGGTTGATCACCCAACGCGTCCGACCAGTCTCCGGCTCACGGAGCAGATGCTGGGAGAGCGGTTTTTCCCCCACCTCGTGCAACTCCTCTGCAACCTGCGGCGGAACCTGGGTGAGCAGCCAGGCATAGAGACGATAGGCCCAGAAGGAGGGCAGCGGGCGGTCCAGTCCATCAAAGACAAATTGATACTGTGTGATCATCGCAGTTCCACCCCGCAAACCCCAAACGGGTACAGCCTGCCGTTGTACCGGGTGTATTTCAGCGTATGCGGCGAGATGCCCTGCATTTCATCCTGTTCGTGTTTTCCCTGGCGAAATCTCCGCTGCAGCAGCTGCGCCGTCTTTTTCAGCGCGGCCGGCTCCCCATAGTACGGATAGGTCACCGTCTTTGCGAAAAAGCCGGTACCGGCGCCGAGCATCAGACAGTCCCGATAGTTCTCGATGCTGTCCTGTGCCGGAAGGGTGAAGTGACGCAGGTAGGTCTCGCGGTAGTAATCCGAAAAGTCGGTGATGCTCTGTCGCAGCAGATCGGCGGTGATCCTTCCCCGCAGCAGCGACTGGTCAAGGGTCAACACCAGCCGCACTGTTTCCCCTGGGCGCAGGCATTCGCGGCAGAGATTGACACTGTGTGCCGATCCGTCGGGGCTGACGTCCACCTTGCCGGCAAGGATCATCGCCTCATCCGGGATCGGCGCGCTGTCTGCAATCCGCACCCCGCGAAAGAGGTCATTCACCGCATCCTGCCGCCGCTTTTCATTGTAGCGCAGCTGGTTGAGATACCGCTCCTCAGAAAAGGGTTCTCCCCGTCCGTTGCTCTCCCGCAGGATTCGGCTCACGAGAAAGGCGGTGCGCAGTGCCCCCTTGACGCCGGAACCCGGAAGATAGGCACGGCCCTGCGGGTCGCGCTGAAACGCCGCGATCTCCCGCAGCGGTCCTTCCCCATTCAATGCATCCGCAGCGCTGACGGTGTATCTGGTGATTGCGTCAATCTCGGTCTCACGCAGCCGACAGCGCTCCCGCAAAAAGCGGTCCAGCCGTCCCCCACCGAGAATGAACTGCTCATAGGCATCCTCCAGCCCCTTGCGCACCAGCAGCGCGATAAAGGCGTCCCGATCGAGAATCGATACCTGCGCCGTGCGGCTGTCAAACAGATACTCCTGTTTCTGGTAGGTTGCCCCGCTGCCGATACAGACCGGCCCACGGGAGGTGATCCGCAGCTCCAACACCTCCAAATTTCCCGCTCGTGTCACAGCGTCACCCCCAGCAGAATCGGCCGGCCGTAACGGTAGACCGGATGGGCGCCGCCCGGTCCGACCTCGTACAGGTCTCCCTCAAACCGCCGCGGCAGCAGACTGCCGGCGGCAAGAAAATACTGTGTCTTCTTTTTCCGGGCGCTGTCTGCATAATGGTCCGAGCCGACAAATCCCCCGCGCCGGATCAGCGCGAAATTGGCCCCATCGAGCACCGCGTCCAGCTCCTCATCCCGCGGCAGGCTGGCGGTCAGCAGCAGATACCGGCCGGTGTCCGCCCGCAGCGCACGGGCAAGCCAGACGGCCTGCGGATCCTGCGCGGTGTCGAGGTCAATCTGTTCTATCACCGAAAACCGACCATACCCGGAGGAGACCTTGCCGCCGATCCCGCTGACCCCGAGCGCGTCGAGCAGCATCCGCAGCACACCTGCCTGCTGTGGATCTCCGCACCGAGCGATCAGATAGAGTCCGCAATCCTCCGCGAAGACAAAGGTCCCCACTGAATAGAGGTCAGGATTCTCCCCCTCCTCCAACCGGACATGGCTGAATTCGACCATACTGCCCGGCTGCATCGCGTACCGGCGCGGCTCAAACAGAGCGCCCCCTGCAAGCGACTGCGCAAATCCGTCAAAGGCAAAGACGGGAATCCACTGCAGTCGTTTCATCGCCTTGCGGTCGGCCGCCGGCAGCTCCGCCGCGCTCTGAGCACGGGCCATCGGCTTTGGCAGGCAGAGGGTGTCGCCGCAAAAGATCATCCCATCGGAGAGCCGCAGCCCGCCGCGTTTCACCCAGCTGCAGAGCTGTGCGAGCCCGTCGGGCCCCTGCATCGAGAGCGCGGTATGGCAGAGCGCAGAAAACAGGGTATCGGCGCAGAAGGTCTCCCGCGAGGATGCAAGGGAGAGCGCCGTGTCTGACTCGCCAAAGTGGACGGCGGTGGAAAAGCGCAGCTTAAACAGCAAAAAGTTCATACTCTTCCACCTCACGGAACAGCGCCTCAAGTGGTCCCACATCCATCTCGGCCCCGAGCGTCTCGATCTGAAAATTGCGCAGGCTGACCCGACCGCTGCCGCGGGATCCGTGGCCGCCGAGGTAATCCAGCTGCAGCAATCGCATCCCCTGCGCGAGCAGCCCGAGTTCGGTCTGCGCGGTCTCGGGGTCGGTCAGCTGGTAGGTGATGCAGACCCCAAAGATCGTGCCCGGTGTCACCCGCTCGATCTGCCGTGGATTTGCAATCGAGGTCTCCCGGTTGATCGCATTTTCGGTCTTGATCTCGGTCAGTCCGATCGTCTTCATCTGTTCCGCGTTGATCACAAAACTGTCGGCAAA
>DXIA01000150.1 GCA_019113125.1 Candidatus Pygmaiobacter gallistercoris
AGCCCAGTTCATTGAGCGCCATCGTGAGCAGTGCACAGGAGATCTCCTCCCCCGCCGCCAGCAGCATATCCATCTCCCGCCCGGAGGGATCGCTGGTGATCTCCCCCGCCTTTGCGATCAGATCATCGGTGGTGTCGCCCTGTGCGGACACCACCACAATCACGTCATTGCCGGCATTGTGGGTATCCGCCACAATCCTCGCAACGTTGAACAAACGCTCCCGGTTTGCCACCGAGCTGCCCCCGAACTTCTGTACGATCAAGGCCATACTTTCTTCCCCCTTCGGACCGGCTGTCGGCCCGTCTTCTCTCCTCAAACACAAAGACCGATCCTTTTCAGTTCCTCTTCGCAAAACATTCCCTCGTTCTGCGCCTGATAAAGGTGAGGCGTAAACCGACCTGCCTGCGGATCTCCTGCCAGCGCAGCCGCAGCCCGCTGCGGAAAATCCTCATCCTGTGCATCGCAGATCGCCATGATGGTCGGTCCCGCGCCGCTGATGAACACCGCCAGTGCTCCCAGTGCACGGGCAGTCTCCATCACCTGCCGTGCGCCGGGGATCAGCGGCAGCCGATAGGGCTGATGCAGCCGGTCCCCTGCAGCCACCGCAAAGAGATCGGTTCTCCCCTCGCAGAAGGCGGCCGCCATCAGCGCCGCGCGGGAGAGATTGTAGACTGCATCCTTATGCGGCACCTTTTCGGGCAGCGCCGCGCGCGCCTTTTCGGTCAGCAGCTCAAAATCCGGCACAAAGGCACAAAACCGCAGTCGGTCGCTGATTCTCTTCTTGACCGCAAAAACCCGGCCATTTTCCAGCACACTGGTGACATAGCCTCCCAGCATCGCCGGCACAACATTGTCCGGATGTCCCTCAAGACCGGCAGCGAGATCCAGTTGCTCCTGAATGCTGAGCGGGTTGCCCAGCAGCCTGTTTGCACCGACAACCCCCGCCGCAATGCAGGCGCTGCTGCTGCCCAGCCCCCGCGCCTGCGGGATCGGGCTGGACTGGACCAGCCGCAGCCCCGAAAGGCCGCGCCCACAGCGCTGGTAAACCTCCTTCACCGTCCGCCAGATCAGGTTCTGTTCTCCCAGCACCGGCCGGGTTCCGTCCTCGGTGACCACCTCGATACAATCCCACTCCTGCATCTGCACCGAGTTGCACAGCGAGAGGGCGATTCCCATCGTGTCAAATCCGCTGCCAAGATTCGCGACCGACGCGGGGGGTGATACTGATATTCTCTGTTCCATTGCGTTACACTTCCAACATCCGCAGCGCTGTCGCGACATGGATGCCGTCCTTTTCCAGCTTTGCTTTCTTCTTTTCCATCTCTTTTTCGGTCATGGGCAGGGTCAGAACCGCAGTTTGGTTCTGGTTCTGCAGACTCAGAACCACTCCGTCAAGATCCTCCTTCAGTGTCTGGAGATCCTGATTGTTCACCCTCACATAATATGTGTAGCTGCCGGCATTGGTGATTTTTCCCTTGAGCGGTGCGCTCGCCCTCCAAAAGAGCGAATCATGGATCGCGGTGCCGATCTTTTCCGCATCCACAACATCCGCCACCACCGCGCTGGCAGTGGGCAGCTTGCCTGCCCCCTTGCCATAGAACAGGACATCCCCGAGCAGATCTCCCCTCACCAGCACTGCATTGTAGACGTCGGACACGCCGGCCAGAATCTGCTCGTTTGGGAGGACCATCGGTTCAACGCCACAGGCAAATCCGCCTTTTTCCCCCCGGCTGGCATAGGCGATCAACTTGACCGCGAGTTTCATCTTGCGGGTAAAATAGATGTCGTCAATGGTAATCTCCCGGATCCCTCGAGTCGGAATATTTTCCGGATGCACCTCGCTGCCGGAGATCAGCGAGGCAAGGATGGCGATCTTACGGCAGGCATCGATTCCATCGACATCTGCGGAGGGGTCGATGGTCTCGGCATAGCCCAGACCCTGCGCAACCTTCAGTGCCTCCTCAAAACTCATGCCGTCCTCTTCCATCCGGGTCAGCATAAAATTGGTGGTGCCGTTGACGATGCCGCAGACGCTGTCGATCACATTGGCCGCAAGGCATTGGTGCAGCGGTGTGATCAGCGGCGTCCCCCCGCCCACCGACGCCTCAAACAAAAAACAAACCTTGTGCTTTACCGCCAGTGCGAGCAGCTCCGCGCCGTGCGTTGCAACCAGCTCTTTGTTGGAGGTGCAGACATTTTTTCCCCCCTCCAGCGCGGATTTGACATAGTAATAGGCCGGCTTGATGCCGCCGATCGTCTCCACCACCGTGCTGACTTCAGGATCCTCGAGAATCGGATCGATGCTGTTCACAAAGAGCTCCGCCTTGGGGTGCGCGGAAAAATCCCGAATGTCCAGAATATATTTGACCTCGATCTTCTGACCCGCCCGCCGGGCAATACCCGCAGCATTTTTGTCCAGCACTTCCAACACGCCGCTGCCAACCGTACCAAAGCCCAAAATTGCTATCTTCGCCATTTTTCCTTCCCCTTCCCTGACGGAATGTCTGTATCATCACTTTATCGCTCATTGGCCATCCGGCGGACGCTGACCACGGTGCGCTGATTCTGGATTGAGAGCAGTACATCATCGATCGGCATCGGCATTCTGTCGGTGCGCAGGGTCACCGAAACAACCGCCGTCCCGTTTTCGGGTGCGGACTGGTTGATGGTGACAATGCTGGCACCGGAATCCGAGAGTTCGCTGAGCAGATTCTGAAGAGCGCCGGTCTCATCCAGCAGCACCGCCTTGACAGTGACAATTGCCTTTGCATTCTCAAAGTCAAAAACACTGTCCTTATATTTATAAAAAGCGCTGCGGGAGAGATCCGCCATCTTGGTGGCTGCCGACACATTTTTTGCCGCGCCGCTTGCAAGCAGTTCCTTTGCGTGCAGAACCTTGGAAAAAACTTCCGGAAGGATTGCCTGATCCACAATCAAAAATTTTTTCTCCAATTTCTGTCTTCCTTTCAGCTACAAGTGTTTTTAACTTATGCAAATATAACACTTTTTGTCACGGTGGGCAAGCAAGGGCTGTAATTTTTTCCCTGTTGCACAAATCGATGAATAATTTGACAAAACAAAATGATATTTTGACGGTTTTCTCCCAAAATGAAAAACCGGGCAGTATCCAA
>DXIA01000151.1 GCA_019113125.1 Candidatus Pygmaiobacter gallistercoris
GTGCTCGGCGGCCTGTTTGGCTCGACCGGCTGGCTGAGCTATCTTGCCCTGCTGGTGCCGCCGGCGGCGTTCTATCTGCTCAACCGAACCGATTTCGGCCTGCGGCTGCGGGCGGCGGAGGAGAATCCCGCCGCGCTGGTCGGCACGGGGAGAAGTCTTGAGAAAACCCGCCTTATCGGGATGCTGTTTGCCGGTGCGGCGGTCAGTCTTGCCGGGGTCGCCCTCGTGCTGATGCCGCAGGCCGCCACCTTCACTGTGCGGCCGGGCGGGGAGGGATATCTCGCGCTGGCGGCGGTCTGGGCGAGTGGCGGCGGCATCTTCAAGAGCTGCGTCTCGGTGTTGCTGCTCTCAGCGGTGGATGCGCTTTCGGATGTCTGGCAGGGCTTTGCCATTCCGGGAAACCTGCTCGACGCGCTGGTCTATATCGCCGCGCTCGCAGGCCTCTGGCTGCACGCACATAACCTCAAGCGGCGCGGCAAAGTCCGTCTTCGGATGCAGCGGCAGATCGTGCAGGGGGAAGAACCCGACACCGAGAAAGAGAAAAAACACCGTTTTTTCGCAAAAAAGAAGAAAAAATCCTGAGCCGATGAACAAAATGGGCGGGCAGAAGACCTTTGCAGGGCCGGCTGTCCGCCCGTTTTGTTCAAAGTTTGTTTTCTATTTTTTGGACAGCCGGGTGTTTACAAGACCCTGCAACTATTGTAAAATAGGAGGGACAGAAACCGCCGCCGGCGGCTCTTGACCGGGGCGGGATGACAAAAAATCAAAGCGGACGGTGGTTATTCTTGGAGCTGAAATACAAACGAATTCTGCTCAAGCTCTCCGGCGAGGCGCTGGCGGGCGACCAGAAGATGGGAATTGACTACAACGTGGTGCTGCGGATCTGCAAGAGCATTAAGAAGGCGCACGATCTCGGCGCCGAGATCGCGATTGTGGTCGGCGGCGGAAACTTCTGGCGTGGCCGGTCGAGCGGGGATATGGAGCGCACCCGTGCCGATCAGATCGGGATGCTCGCGACGGTGATGAACGCCCTCGCGGTGGCCGATGCGCTGGAGAATCTCGGGCTCGAGGTTCGGGTGCAGACCGCTCTGACGATGCAGCAGGTCGCGGAGCCCTATATCCGCAACCGCGCCACCCGGCATCTCGAGAAGGGGCGCGTCGTGATCCTCGCCTGCGGCACCGGCAACCCCTTCTTCTCCACCGATACCGCCTCGGCTCTGCGCGCAGCGGAGATCAATGCCGAGATCGTCTTTAAGGCCACGATGGTGGATGGTGTTTATGACAAGGATCCTCACAAGTTCGCCGACGCCAAGCGGTATGACACCCTCACCTTCTCGCAGGTGCTCAGTGATCAGCTTGCGGTGATGGATTCCACCGCGGCGACGATGTGCCGCGACAATGCGCTGCCGCTGCTCGTGTTCGATATTTCTGACCCGGAAAACATTGTCCGCGCGCTCTGCGGGGAGAACGTGGGCACATTGGTCAAGGAGGATGACTGATATGAGTGAGATGACCCAAAAATACGAGGCGAAGATGGAGAACACCGTCGAGTATCTCTGCCGGGAGCTCAAGGGAATCCGCGCAGGCCGCGCGAATCCCGGGATTCTGGACAAGGTCACGGTCGACTATTACGGCACCCCGACCCCGATCAATCAGGTCGCGGCGGTTGCGGTCGCCGAGGCGCGGATCCTGACCATCCAGCCCTGGGATCCCTCGATGATGCGGGCGATTGAGAAGGCGATTCTCACCAGCGACGTCGGCATCAACCCGACCAATGATGGACGGATCATGCGGCTGGTCTTCCCGGCGCCGACTGAGGAGCGCCGCAAGGCACTGACCAAGGATGCCCAGAAGATGGCGGAAGAGGGCAAGGTCGCGGTGCGGAATGTCCGCCGCGAGGCGATGGACAAGTTCAAGGCCAAGAAGAAGGCCAGTGAGATCACCGAGGATGATCAGAAACAGCTCGAAGAAGAGATGCAGAAGATCACCGACAAGTTTATCAAGAAGATTGATCAGGTCTGTGAGGAGAAGATCAAGGAGATCATGGAGATCTGATCAGTTACAAGATGCGCCGGGCCGCGCGGGACGGGGGAAGGTGGCTTTCCCGGTACCTTTGCGGCTCGGTCTTTTAGAGAGACGGAGGCGGAGTATGGCGGAGAGCAAAGAGAGCGCCAAGGGACTTCACATCGGCTTTATCATGGACGGCAACGGCCGCTGGGCACAGCGCCGGGGGCTGCCGCGCACCGCGGGACACACCAAGGGTGCGCAGGTCTTTCAGGATATGGTCAAATACTGCAAGCAACTCGGGGTGGAGGCGGTCACCTTCTATGCCTTTTCCACCGAGAACTGGAAACGGCCGAAAAGCGAGGTCGACGCGATCATGCGGCTGCTCAAGGAGTATCTGCGCCGGGCGTTTGACTACAAAAAAGAGGACAACCGGATCATCATCCTCGGGGACAAAACCCCGCTCAGCGATGAGATCAAAAAGCTGATGGCCGAGATCGAGGAGGGTACCAAAGACAACAAGGGCATGACCATCAATGTCGCGATCAACTACGGCGGCAGAGAGGAGATCACCCACGCGGCTCGCGCGCTTGCGCGGCGGGTGGCAGAGGGAACCCTTGATCCCGATCAGATCGACGAGGAGATGCTCGCCGGCGAGCTCTACACCGCGGGGCAGAAGGATCCCGATTTCATTCTGCGTCCCAGCGGGGAGAAACGGCTGTCCAACTTCATGCTCTGGCAGAGCGCCTACGCCGAGTTCATCTATATGGATGTGCTCTGGCCTGATTTCACCCGCAAGCATCTCGATGCGGCGATCGAGGAATACTGCCATCGCAGCCGGCGGTTCGGCGGTATCTGAGCGGCAGCCGCGGGCGGACCGGCGGCGTCTTTCAGGTCCGTTATCACCTTGGAAAGGATGGGAACAGAGATGAAAACAAGGGTAATTACCTCCCTGGTCGGCATCCCGATCCTGTTTCTCGCACTCTATTTTTACAACCATTTTGTCTTCAACATCATTGTAGCGTTGATCTGCCTGCTCGCCTTCTACGAGATTGTCAGCGCCTTCCGGATCCGCAGCGCGGGCTGGCTGTATTGTGCGATTGTGCCGATGGCGCTGATCGTCTTTCTCAGCGATCACGACGAGATCCGCAAGTTTATGCCGCTGATCTTCTTTCTCTTCATCGTCTATCTGGCGGTCTGCGTCATCTTTGAGTTCAAGGAGCTGACCTTCGCACAGGTGAGCGAGGTGATCCTCTTCTGCGGCATCGTGCTGTTCGGGTTCTACTCGATCATCTCCTTCAAGACCCTCTTTCCGCTCGAGCAGTACGGCTATGATTCGCTCTACCTGATCCTGCTCGGTTTCGGCTTTGCCTGGGGCGGGGACAGCGCGGCCTATCTGGTCGGGGTGCGGTTCGGCAAGCACAAGCTCGCCCCGCGGGTCAGTCCGAACAAGACGGTCGAGGGCGCCATCGGTGCGCTGTTTGGCAGCATGCTGCTCGGCTGTTTCTTCACCTGGATCTACTCGCTGCTGCTGCCGGTGCTCGAAGGGGAGATGAGCTTGATCGGCCCGCGCAACTACCTTCTCGTCTGTGGGGTCGGACTCATCGCGAGCGTGCTCGGGATGATGGGGGATCTCTTTACCTCCGCCATCAAGCGGCAATGCGGCATCAAAGATTATGGATCGATTTTCCCGGGCCATGGCGGTATACTGGACAGGTTTGACAGCGTATTGTTTGTAATGCCCTTTGTCTCACTTGTCTCCCGCTGGCTGCCCTTTATTTCGAGATAACAGGAGGGAGCAGGATGACAAAACGGATCACGCTGCTGGGGTCGACCGGTTCGATCGGCACCCAGAGCCTCGATGTAATCCGGGCGCAGGGGTATGAGGTCTTTGGACTCTCCGCCAATCGGAACGCCGATCTGCTGCTGCGGCAGATCGCGGAGTTTCACCCGAAGGTGGTCGCGGTGACTGATCCTGCGGCGGCGGCCCGGGTCAAGTCGGAACTTGACGGGATGGCTAGCCCCCCTAGGCTGCTTGAAGGGCCGCAGGGGCTGACCGAGCTGGCGGCGATGCCGGGGGCGGAGATCCTGCTCAACGCGGTGGTCGGCATTGCGGGGCTCGCCTCTTCGCTCGCCGCAGTCGAGAGCGGCAAGGACCTCGCGCTCGCCAACAAGGAAAGCCTTGTGACCGGCGGTGCGCTGGTGACCGAGGCGGTGCGCCGCAAAGGGGTTCACCTGCTGCCGGTCGACAGCGAACACTCGGCGATCTTTCAGTGCCTGCAGGACCCTCATTCGGCAAAAAAGCTGACCAAGATCCTGCTGACCGCGTCGGGTGGCCCCTTCTTTGGCAAGACGGCGGAGGAACTCAAAAACGTGACGGCGGCCGACGCGCTGCACCACCCCAACTGGAGCATGGGCAGCAAGATCACCATCGACAGTGCCAGTCTGATGAACAAGGGTCTTGAGTTGATCGAGGCGGTCTGGCTCTTTGGACTGCCGGCGGAGAAGGTGCAGATCATCGTGCAGCGGCAGAGCATCATCCATTCGATGGTGCAGTTTGCCGACCATTCGATCCTCGCCCAGCTCGGGGTGCCGGATATGCGGATTCCGATCCAGTATGCGTTGACCTGGCCCGACCGGGTGGAGGGCCCTGCGCCGGAATTGGATTTCGCAACGTTGGGCACACTGACCTTTGATCTGCCGGATGAGGAGACCTTCTGCTGTCTTGCGGCAGCCAAACGGGCGATTGCGCTGGGCGGTCTTGTGCCCACCGCGGTCAACGGCGCAAACGAGAAGGCGGTCGAGCTCTTCCTCAAGGGGAAAATCGGATTCCTCGATATCGGCCGGTTTGCCCAGATGGCGGTCGACCGGTTCGCCGACGCGACCGGCAGCTTTACCCTCGAGGATGTCTTTGCCTGTGACGCGCAGGCGCGGCGGATGGTGGAAGAATCGGTGTGACGAATTGCGGTAATCTGGGGCGGGTGTGCGGCAAACTGCCGTGCGCCGGCCGCACAGAAGGAGAAGAGATTCTTTGATTATTACAGTTCTGGTTTCAATTCTGGTGTTCGGTTCGGTGATCTTCATCCACGAGCTGGGGCATTTTGCCACCGCAAAGCTCTGCGGGATCAAGGTCAATGAGTTCTCGATCGGCATGGGGCCGGCGCTGCTGCGCCACCAGCGCGGAGAGACCCTCTACGCGCTGCGGCTGCTGCCGATCGGCGGCTATGTCAGCATGGAAGGGGAGGACGAGGAGTCGGAGGACGACCGCTCCTTCACCAAGGCGAAGGTCTGGAAACGGTTTCTCGTCGTCGCGGCCGGCGCGGTGATGAATATGCTGCTCGGCTTTGTCGTGCTGCTGGTTCTCGTCTCGCAGCAGAGCGCGATCACCAGCCGGACGGTCAGTCAGTTTGCCGAGAATGCCTCTACCCAGGCCAGTGGGCTGCAGATCGGGGATGAGATCCTCGCGGTCAATGGCCGGCGCTGCTTTATCGCCGACGACATCGTCTACGAGCTTGCCCGGACCCAGAATGCCACCGCCTCGATGACGGTGCTGCGGGACGGTGAAAAGGTGGAGCTGCCGGCGGTGCAGTTCTCGACCCAGGAGCTCGAGGATGGCACTACCGGGATGGTGATCGACTTCAAGGTCCTGCCGATCGAGAAGACACCGCTCAATGTGATCAAGGAGGCGGGACTTTGGACCTGCTCGCTCGCCCGAATGATCTTCCTCAGCCTGATCGATCTCGTGACCGGGCGGGTTGCGATCAACAATCTGACCGGCCCGGTCGGCATTGTGACGGTCATCAGCGAAGCGGCCTCGATCGGCTGGGAGCCGATCCTGCTGATCCTCGCAATGATCACCATCAACCTCGGCATCTTCAACCTGATCCCGTTTCCGGCGCTGGACGGCGGCAAGCTGTTTCTGCTGCTGGTCGAGGGGATCCGCCGCAAGGCGCTGCCCGAAAAGTATGAAATCTATATCAACCTCGCCGGATTTGCGGCGCTGATCTGTTTGATGCTGTTTGTCACCTACAACGACATCGCCCGGCTGATTACCGGGTGAGCGGTGCGAAAGGACTGGAAAAGATGAGAAAACTTCGCAGAGAGGTCAAAATCGGTTCGCTGCGAATCGGGGGAGAGAACCCGATCGCGGTGCAGAGCATGCTGAATGTCCCGGTCAAGGATATCGCGGGCAATGTCGCCCAGGCAAAGCGCCTCGAGCAGGCGGGCTGCCAGATCATCCGGGTGACGGTGCCGACCCCCGCGGACGCCGCTGTGGTCACCGCGATCAAAAAGGAGGTCTCGATCCCGCTGGTCGCCGATATTCATTTTGACTACCGCGCCGCGATCGCCGCGGCCGAGGCGGGGGCGGACAAGATCCGGATCAACCCCGGCAATATCGGTGGGGATGACCGGGTCGCCGCCGTCGTGCGTGCCTGCAAGGAGCGGGGACTGCCGATCCGGATCGGGGTCAACGCCGGCAGTCTCGAGAAGGATCTGCTCGAAAAGTACGGCAGTCCGACGCCGGAGGCCCTCTGCGAGAGCGCGATGCGGCATGTGCGGATTCTTGAAAAACATGATTTTGAGGACATTGTCATCAGTATCAAGTCGAGCAACGTCCCGACCGTCATCGCGGCCTACCGGCTGCTGGCCGAGACCTGCGACTATCCGCTGCATGTCGGGGTCACCGAGGCGGGTACTTACCGGATGGGACTGATCAAGTCGGCGATGGGCATCGGCGGCCTGCTGCTCGAGGGGATCGGGGACACGCTGCGGGTCTCGCTGACCGATGAGCCGGAAAAAGAGGTTCAGGCCGGCTTTGATATCCTGCGGGCGGCGGGCTTTGCAGTGCCTGGCCCCGAGGTGATCAGCTGCCCGACCTGCGGGCGGACCAACATCAAGGTCGCCGAGATCGCGCAGGAGGTCGAGCGACGGCTCGCCGGCTGCAAGAAACCGATCAAGGTGGCGGTGATGGGCTGTGTCGTCAACGGTCCCGGCGAGGCGCGGGAGGCCGACATCGGCATCGCCGGCGGGATCGACTCGGCGGTGCTCTTCATCAAAGGGCAGCAGATCCGCACGCTGCGCGGGGACATTGTCGGTCAGCTGCTCGAGGAGATCGAAAAACTGTAATTTTGGATGGGCGGCGCGGTTTCGCGCCGCATTTTTGAGAAAACGGGGAAGGTGAGACGGAATGCAGGCGCTGGTGGCAAAGCTCTGGCCCGAGATGTCCGGCCAGATCGGGGAAAAACTCGGGACAGCGCGGGTCGAGGCCGTGGTGGTGGAGCGCAGTCGGAGGGCGGTCTATCTCACCCTCGGCACCGACCGCCCGTTTGCCCCCGACGAGTGTTATCAGCTCGAGTCGCTGCTTGCCGACCGGTTTGAGGGATTTTCGGTCTCGGTGCGCAATGCGCTCTCCTATTCCTCGCTCGACCGGGACGGGGTGCTCGCTCTCGCCGAGGAGCTCAAGCGGGAGGGGCTGCCGATCAACGGCTTTCTGGAGGGCTGCACCGTCGAGATTGAGGGGGAGACCGTCCGGATCGATCTGCGGCAGGGGGACACCCTGCTCAACCAGATGGATTTTGCCGAGAAACTCGCGCTGCGGATCCTGAAATCGACCGGGGTGCGCCCGCAGGTGATCCTGAGCTGCTCCAACCGGCCGGATCCCCGACAGGTGGAGCAGAAGATGCTGGCCAAACAGCCGGCGGTCGCCGCGCCGCCGGTGCGCCGGGGCGAACCGCGGATGGTCAAGGCGGAGATCAAGGTGGATGGGCTGGAACTCACCGATACCCCGCCAAAACTGGTCAACGGGCACGCGTTCCGGGTCAACAATATTGTGCCGATCAAGGATCTCGGGCAGGACAGCGGCAAGGTCACCATCTGGGGCGACGTCTTTGCCAATGAGCTCAAGGGAAGTTTCCGGAAGGTCTACAGCATCTCGATCACCGACAAGACCTCCTCGATCAACCTCAAGATCCGGGCCGAACTGGACGAGAACACCGATCGGTGGGACAACATTCACCCCGGCGATACCCTGATCGTCAAGGGTATCTGCAACTATGACCGGTACGAGAATGACTACGTCATTACCCCGTTCGATGTGCTGAAGGTGGAGCGTCGCCGGCGGGAGGACCACGCGCCCCAAAAGCGGATCGAGCTTCACCTGCACACTAAACTCAGCTCGATGGATGGGATGGATGATCCGGGCAGCGCGGTGCGGCTCGCGGCGCGGTTTGGACACAATGCCATCGCGATCACCGACCACGGGGTGGTGCAGGGATTTCCGGAGGCGATGGCCGCTGCCGATGAGGTGCGCAAGAAGAATCCAGACTTCAAGCTGATCTACGGCTGCGAGGCCTATTTCGTCGACGACATGGTGGATGTGGTCTACGGCAATGCGAAAGGCAGCCTGCGCGGCTCCTTTATCTCGTTTGACATTGAGACCACCGGCCTCTCCCCGAACCGGGACCGGATCACCGAGATCGGCGCGGTGCGGATCGAGAATGGCAAGGTCACCGATGTCTTCAATACCTTTGCCGATCCGAAGATGCCGATCCCCGCAAAGATCGTCCAGCTGACCGGTATCACCGACGAGATGGTGCGGGGCGCGCCGTCCCAGGCAGAGGCGGTGCGGGCATTTCTCGCCTTTGCAGGGGATCTGCCGCTGATCGCCCACAACGCTCACGGCTTTGACATCCGGTTTATCCGCAACGCCGCAAAGGACGCCGACCTGCCGTTTGAGAACACCTATATCGACACCCTGCCGCTCGCGCAAGCACTCTACCAGCTGAAAAACTATAAGCTGGACACCGTTGCAAACCATCTCGAACTGCCACCGTTCAACCATCACCGGGCGAGCGACGACGCACGGATCCTCGCCGAGATCTTCATCCGGATGATCGACGATCTCGAGTTTAAGGAGATCCGCGAGATCGAGCAGATCAACACCGGCCTTGGCAGCAGCCGGGCGCTCTCTAAAAAGAACTTCCACATGATTCTGCTGGTGCGCAATAGCGTTGGGCTCAAAAACCTCTACAAATTGGTTTC
>DXIA01000152.1 GCA_019113125.1 Candidatus Pygmaiobacter gallistercoris
TCGCTGTTGATGTTCTGCTCCGGCATTTATTTCACCTCCGCGTGCCCCTATTATAGATAAAATTACTATGTGTGTCAATATACTATGTGAAAAATATTATCCAATAAAAATTTAAACATTTTTTGGAAACACAAAGCCAATCTGTGGTACAATAAAAACACGAAGAAAGAACCGGAGTTGATTGTTTTGGATTATCGCAAATATTCCCGCACCGAGGCGCTGCGCCGGCGCAGACGCCGCAGCTTTCAGCGGGCCTGCTTTTTTGTGCTGCTGCTCCTGGTACTGATGGGGCTCGCAGCGGTTATCACCTGGATCATCGAGGGGGTTCAGGGGGGAGGGGGAAATTCGGACAGCCTGCCTGTCGACACCTCCTCGTCCGAGATTTCCTCCTCCCAGAGCGGACAGAGCAGTTCTACGCCCACCCTGACCGACAGCGTGGTGCTGCCCGAACTGGGGCGGGTGGAGCTGAGCTATTTTGCCGACGCCGCCTTTGTCGGCGACTCGATCACCGTCGGCTGGAATGACTACAAGGATGCGGCGGCGCTGCCAGACACCAATGTCATCGCGGCGATCGGTGCGACCCCGCCCACCGGCGGTGTCCAGTGGAAGGCGGAGGACGGCAGTCTCTATGACCCGCTCGAGCGGATTGTCCAGACCAATCCCACCAAGCTCTATCTGATGTTCGGCGCCAACGCACTGGTGGCGGAGGGAGACTATGTCGAGGATAACCTGATCGAGTCCTACGGCCAGTTCATCGACGACCTCAAGAGTCGGCTGCCCGACGCGACCATCTATATCCAGTCGATCCTCACCCCGGCGGCGACCGACGAGAGCCATGCCGGTCTGTCGGCCGAGCGGATCAGCCGGGTCAACGAGCGGCTCAAGGAGCTGGCAAAGGAGAAGGGCTGCTGGTATCTTGCACTGGATGAGGCACTCTGCACCGAGGGCGGGCTGAATGCTGCTTACGCCTCGGGCGATGGGCTCCACCTGAGCAAGGAGGGGTATATGGCCTGGCTGGAGTACCTGATCACCCATGCCGCCTACAGTCCCGACAACCCGTATGTGGGCGGTATTGACCCGATGGCCTGAGCGAAAGGGGGAACGCCGAAATGGAGGAGAAGGACCAGCTCGAATCGCTGCGCCGACTGCTCGCCGAATGGCGGCCGGTGGACTACGACAGCCTGCCGGATCTCGATCTGTACAAGGACCAGCTGCTCGAGTATATGCAGCGCCAGCAGATGCCCCATGGCGGGGATGACGCGCTGACCGGCGCGATGGTCAACAACTATATCAAGAGCGGGCTGCTGCCCCGTCCGGCGGGCAAGCGGTACCAGCGGCAGCATCTGGCAATCCTCACCGCGCTCTGCCAGCTCAAGCAGGTGCTGCCGATGTCCGACATCGGAACCCTGCTCGCCCAGCAGCCCGACGCGGGACAGCCGGAGGTGTTCTATCCCCGCTATCTCGACCAGCTCGACCAGGCGCTCGGGCGGGCGGCAGACCAGCTGCCCGCAACCGCCGACCGGGAGCAGCTGGCCCGCAGCGCGCTGGCGTTTGCGGTCCAGAGCTATGCCGATCTGCTGGTTGCCCGCCAGCTGCTGGCCCTGCTGAACGGGCAGTCCGAACCGGAAAAATGACAAAAAGAGAGGACCGACAGCGGCAGTCTGTCGGTCCTCTCTTTGACTTTGGGATCATCCCGGATCGGGCAGCCGGCAGAAGTCCGCCAGCTGCAGAAAGATCGGGGAGTATCGGTTGAGCAGATAATCGGTACTGCTGCTGCGCAGCAGATCATTTCCCATAGGCGCAGCGAGCGGCAGCGAGACGGCAAACAGTGAGCCCTCGCCGAAGACGCTCTCAACCGAGACGGTGCCGCCCAAACGGCCGGCCAGCGCCTGCACAAAGGTCAGTCCCAGCCCGGCGCCCGGCGACGGCGCCCGATCCTCATAGGGGTCGGCCGAGAAGAAGGGAGCAAAGATGTGGGGCAGCACCTCGGGACGGATGCCGGTGCCGTGATCCCGCACCCGCAGCAGCGCCCGGTCGGAGAGGGCGGTCAGGGTCACCTCAATCCGGTTGCCGTCCCGGGTGAATCGCAGCGCGTTTGAGAGCAGTGCCCCGAGCATGGTTGCCAGCAGATCGCCGCTGCAGCGCACCGGCAGCTCGAGATGTGCGGCTCCGTTCCACTGCACCGGTGGTTGACCCGGCAACAGCAGCTCCTGCGCAGCGTGGCAGACGCTGTCGGTCAGTGCGGCAAGATCGCACAGCTGACGGTTGTCCTGCAGTGAAGAGCGCAGCCGGGAGAGCTGGGAGAGCAGACTGGTGTCCCGCAGCAGCTGGTAGCAGTGCCGATTGAGCTGCAGCAGCACCTTGGGGTCCTGTCCCGGCTCGATCTGCTTTGCCAGCAGCGGCAGCAGCGCGAAGATTTCGGCGATTGGCTCCCGCAGATGGGCGGTCAGGTTGGGGGCGAGAACATTTTCAGTCTGTTCGGATGCCACCGTGCCCCAATATCCCGGCTCCCCGCTGCGGGGGAACAGCGAGAGCCGCAGCGGCCGCTCGACCATACCGCCGGCGAGCAGCGGAACGCTGATCCCCTTGCCCGACCGCAGCAGCCCGGCAAGTCCCGGCTGCGCGCCGAGCAGCTCCCGGATCACCGTCGGCTGTCCTTCTAGTGCCGGTAACATCTCACGCGCGGCCCGGTTGAGCTGCAAAAGCGCAAAATCCTCCCCCAGCAGCAGCAGCGGATAGGGCAGGTCCTCAAACGCCTGCCCCGGCTGTGTCGCCATCTTCATCACCGCCTTTTTGGCTGATTGCTAAATTCGACAAAATTCGACATTTCTTTTATTATAAAGGGGCCGGTTCGGATTGTAAAGCGGAAAGCGGACCAAATCCCGGCCAAAGGCCGCTGTCTGGTAGCCTGCCGCCGAAAAGGAGGATTATTCCCGGAAAAGAAAAAAATTATCCGCCAAATTCCGTTAAATTTTTGTCAAAGCTCTTGTAGTTTTGCCGCAAGTGGTATAGAATAAGATTAAATCCAAATCTTAAGGAGGATGTTATCTATCATGGCAGTTAAAGTTGCGATTAATGGCTTTGGCCGTATCGGCCGCCTGGCTTTCCGTCAGATGTTTGAGGCGGAGGGCTACGAGGTCGTTGCGATCAACGATCTGACCAGCCCCAAGATGCTGGCTCACCTGCTCAAGTACGACACCGCGCAGGGCAGTTTCCTGGGCAAGATCGGCGAGAACAAGCACACCGTTGACTCCACCGACGACTCGATCATCGTCGACGGCAAGGAGATCAAGATCTACGCGATCAAGGACGCCAAGGATTGCCCCTGGGGCGAGCTGGGCATCGATGTCGTGCTCGAGTGCACCGGTTTCTACACCAGCAAGGAGAAGTCGATGGCACACATCGCCGCCGGCGCCAAGAAGGTTGTCATCTCCGCGCCTGCCGGCAATGATCTGAAGACCATTGTCTACAGCGTCAACGAGAAGACCCTGACCAAGGAGGACCAGGTCATCTCCGCTGCGTCCTGCACCACCAACTGCCTGGCTCCGATGGCCGACACCCTGAACAAGGCGTATCCCATCGTTTCCGGCATCATGACCACCGTTCACGCCTACACCGGCGACCAGATGATCCTCGACGGCCCGCAGCGCAAGGGCGACCTGCGTCGTGCCCGCGCCGGCGCGCAGAACATCGTTCCCAACAGCACCGGTGCTGCCAAGGCCATCGGCCTGGTCATCCCCGAGCTGAACGGCAAGCTGATCGGCTCCGCCCAGCGTGTGCCCGTTCCCACCGGCTCCACCACCATCCTGGTCGCCGTTGTCAAGGGCAAGGATGTCACCAAGGACAGCATCAACGCCGCTATGAAGGCCGCCGCTTCTGAGAGCTTCGGCTACAACGACGAGCAGATCGTCTCCTCCGACGTCATCGGCATGCGTTACGGCAGCCTGTTTGACGCCACCCAGACGATGGTCACCAAGATCGACGACGACACCTATCAGGTTCAGGTCGTCTCCTGGTACGACAACGAGAACAGCTACACCAGCCAGATGGTCCGCACCATCAAGTATTTCGCTGAGCTGTAATCCCGTCCTCCCAAACGGAACACGCCGCCGCGCGCCCCACAAGGGGCAGCGCGGCGGCGCTGTTTTTTGGAGAAAAAGCTTTTCAGAATCTACCAAAAGCGTTTATAGCCCTCACAACCTATTCTCCTTCTCTTGTCTACTTTCGGTTATCCTTCTTCGCATCTTCACTTTTGATACAATTATGCATAATATTAGAGGATACGGAGACTTGCAAAATAAACCTCATTGCACCGTCTATCTTCTTTCAGATGAACAACTATATATCGTTATATATTTTGATTAACGCGTACAGATTTCTATTTTGCACGATCATTGAATAGACATCTTCTCTCTCATATGGTACAATATATTTCGTTCAGAGATGCACCATTAATCCAAACGAAAGGAGCCTTTATGGCTAAAGAAAGTTTGTTACCCGGGTCCTATGTTGGCACCAAAAAAGCTTCTGAGATTTCTGGTTTATCGCAGGCAACTATCGCTCGTCGTTGCCGGGAAGGGCGCGTACCTGGTGCAGTGCAAGATGCACCGGGGTCGCCTTGGCATATTCCGCTTTCTTCTCTACAGTTTTTATGAATCGACATGATCTCTCTTTTATCGATAAAGATAGAATTCGCGCCCCATAACTTCTAGAGAAAAGCGCTCGTTTGATATGGGTAAAGCGCATCTATGGTCGCACCGCCATCTAAGCGACAGTATTTACCATTTTTGTGCATCTCCTCAGTACGACTATTAGAATTGCCTCGCAAGTCAGGTCGTTACACTCTTAAGCGCTTTACCGGAATAATATTCGTTCGCCTGAATCGTAATATGACAACGATGGGCTGTAACGCATAAGATTAGCCTCTTTGGGTCGCCATGTGCAACACAAAGAGGCTTTTATTGATATTAATTAAGCCATTATTTAAGCTCTTATAACAAATACATTTCCGTTCTTGCGTCGCTTTCTTTTCGTTTGTTATTATCGCATTCTCTGTTTACAATGCTTCGCTATATTCAATACCTTTGTCTCCTACCTTTTCGAAAATTTGGATTTTGTTATATTCCAAATCAGTTTCTT
>DXIA01000153.1 GCA_019113125.1 Candidatus Pygmaiobacter gallistercoris
GGTCGCGTTGACCATGTCCTGCCAGCCGGTCAGCGAGCAGCCCAGCAGGCGATCCCGTTTCTGCACCCGATCCCAGCGGAACATCTCGAGCTCACGGCAGGTCATCCGGTAGCCCGCACGCGCCGACAGACGCTGGGCCTCCAGCAGACCCTCGCGGTCGAGGGTGCCGTCCTCTTTGACAAAGGCCATCACATTGACGGTGGTCAGGTTGCACAGCCCGTTGGCGTCCAGCAGGATCTCGCCGCAGGGGTTGCAGCCGCAGAAGTTCGGCCGCCGCTTGAGGCCGGCCTCCTCGTTGATCCAGCCCGGCTCACCGGAGTACCGCATCTGCTGCAGATGCCAGTGCAGTTTCTCCCGGGTCGGCTTTTTGCGGTAGAAGATCGAGTTGTTGCTCATCTGACGGTGGGCGATGCTCTTGTCGATTTCCCAGTGACCGTTCACCTGGCGGTAGAGGTTGGACTTCGCCTGGATGCAGGTCTCGTCGTCCGCGTCCACCAGACCGATCTCGGAGGTGCGGCGCACACCGCCGGAAACCACGTTCTCACCGATGATGTTCGCGATGTCCAGCAGGTCGATCGGGCGCAGCTGGGTGCGGACAGCGCCGTCCCGCGCGCCGGCGGCGGTGATCACCTTGTGGATCTTGTCCAGCATGGTCATCATCGAGCCGGAACCGCTCGCGGTGCCGCCGAAGATCTTGAGCCGCTCGCCCTTCGGACGGATCGAGTCGTAGTTCACCACCAGGGTGGTGATACCCTCGTACTCCCGGTTGGTGATCAGCTCGAAATACCGGCTCAGCGCCTGGGCCCAGCCCTCCTTCGAGTCGCCGATCGCGAGCACCGCGGTGTCCCGCTCAAAGGTCAGGTTGGTGTACTCGAGCCGCTCTTCCGGAGGCAGACCGTTGTAGGATTTGTGCAGGATCTTGAGATCGGTGCGCACCGGCGGCAACTGCTCCGCGTCGGACTTGAGCACCCGCACCCCCACGCCACTGCCGACCATCAGCAGATAGAACAGGTCGTGGTAGGCGGTGAAGTCATTGATGACGGTGAAAGCGCAGTTGTAGTTGGCCATCGGGTACTTCTCGGCCACCGGCGTGCCGCCCACCCAGAGGGTGCGGCCGGACAGGAATTGCCGCAGATGATAGATGTTGTCGTAGAGTTTTTCCGCCTCTTCCCGGGAGGTAGGGGCCAGCGAGGCGTTGTACTCCACAGCCCGGCGCACCGTCTCCCACCAGAACTCCCGGCGGCCCTGCTTGGGCAGATACCGGGAATAGGTGCGGGTGTAAACGAAGGCGCCCAGCTGCTCCATCGGGTTGGGCATATGCTTGTAGGAGCTCAGGAACTCCCGGGTCAGGATGCCTTCCTTCCACTCGCCATTGGTGCGCTCTTTTTCCTTCTGCACGCGATAAAGGATGTAGGCCTTGGCGGTGCGGTAGAACTGCTGCTCGAACAGGGTCTCCTCCACCGTATCCTGAATCCGCTCGATGTCCACGACCTCCTGGTGCAGGCCCTCCAGCTTGGCCTGTACCGCCTCGGTAACGCGATCCACCCCATCGGGGTCGTGCTCCCCCGCTGCCGCAGCAGCCAGGGTGATGGCACGGCGTATGAATTCAGCGTCAAAAGGCACAACCTTGCCGCTGCGCTTGCGTACGTTCATGTCGATCTCCTCCCAAAAACGTTTTGAATGCACTATATATGGTAGCTCAGACATTTCTAAAAGTCAATATCTGGTTTATTTTTTAACAAAGCACCAATCACGGTGCGTCCGCGAAACGCAGCCGCGGCGCAGGTTTTGGCCGCTTGCAAAGCCAATTTAGCAAAACCAAAAGCCCCCTAAAATGGCACCCATCCACCCACCCACCAGGCAGCAAATCCTTTTGGATCTGCTGCCTTATTTATTTTCAAGGAGGTAGACAATGAAGATACGAAAAAGGCTCTTGGCATTCCTGTCCGCATTTCTGATCGGTTTTGGCCTGTTCGGCGGACTGCTGCCCACTATCGCGGCGGCCGATCAGATGACCATCTATCTCGTGGATCTCCCCCGTGCGGTCGAGCCGAACAAAACCGGCTGGGGCAATCCGGCCATGCAGTTTCTGGGCGGCTGGGAGGAATCGGCGCTGAACAAGTTCTGCGTGTATGCGCAGGACGGCTACTTCGGAAAGGTGGTCTACTGCATCGAGCCCGGGGTTACGGTGCGGACAGGAAACAGCTACCAGAGCCGGGACGAGAATTTCTGGGATAGCTATCCTGCCTATCTAAACCCGACCATCGGGCCGAGCACCATCAAGCAGCTGCTCGGCCGGGTCATGACCTACGGCTGGCAGGGAAACGCAAACCCCAACTGGATCACCACCAACACCGCCGTGGTCAATGACCTCGCGGGCTACATCGCGACCCAGCTGCTGGTCTGGGAGGTCGTGGTCGGCGAGCGGGACACGCAGTTTTGCCACATCGACGCGCGGGCGCAGGGCAAAAACAATATTGCAGAGTACATCAGTACCCAGCACCCGCTGCGCAGCCAGATCTTCAGCCAGTACGCCGCCATCGAGAGCGCGGTGCAGCGGCACACCCTGCTGCCGAGCTTTTGCAGCAGCTCCTCGGATGCGGCAGCGTATGAACTGAAATGGGACGGCAGCAAGTACGCGCTCACCCTGACCGATACCAACCAGGTGCTGGGCGCGTATACCTTCTCCGGCAATGCCGGGCTGAACTTCTCGGTCTCCGGCAACCAGCTCACAATCACCTCCACCCAGCCCATCAACAACCCTGTGACGGTGAAGGCTCAAAAGGCGAATTCCCAGCGCAGCGGCATCGTGGTCTGGACGGACGGTCTCACCCACGGCGGCACCCAGGACTTTGCAACCTATGGGGCCGCCGTTTCTGATCCGGTGGAGGGCTATCTCCGGCTTGAAACCAACACCGGCGACATGAAACTGATCAAGACCTCGGAGGACGGCAGGGTGGACGGAATCGTCTTCACCATCACCGGCGAGGGGTACAATGCCAACAAAACCACCAACGCGGCGGGGGAAATTGAACTCCTCCATCTCGACCCCGGCATCTACACCGTGACCGAGCAGCTGCTGGATCCCTATGAGCCCCAGAGCAGCAAGCGGGTGACCGTCGTCAACGGCGGCACCGCCACCGTGACCTTCAACAACAAGCTCAAGCGGGGCAATCTCGAGGTCACCAAGACCAGCGAGGACGGGCTGATCGAGGGGGTGACCTTCCGTCTCTCCGGGGCATCCCTCTCTGGTCTGCCGGTGGAGGAATACGCCGTGACCGGCGGGGACGGCATTGCCCGGTTTGAGGGGATCCCGATCGGCAGCGACTATCTGCTGGAGGAGGTCGACACCCCCGCCCGGTATCTGCTGCCGGAGCCCCAGAGCGTCTCCATCTCGTGGAACGAGGTCACCCAGAAGAGCGTCCACAACCAGCTCAAGAAGTTCCGGGTCACCGTCACCAAGAGCGACGCACAGACGGGCATCGCCCAAGGTGATGGTTCGCTGGCCGGTGCGGTCTACGGCCTGTACCAGGGCAGTACCCTGGTGGACAGCTACACCACCGACGCAAACGGACAGTTTATTACAGAATACTACCCCTGCGGCACCGACTGGACGATCCGGGAGATCTCACCGAGCGAGGGTTACCTGCTCGATCCCACCGTCCACAAGGTGGGCGCAGACCCGAACCTGTATACGGTCGAACAGAACGAGGTCGCGCTGGATCTGACCGAGCAGATCATTCAGGGCAAGATTGCGATCCTCAAACACACCGACGATGGCAACACCCAGACCGAGATCCCCGAGGTCGGCGCGGAGTTCGAAGTCTACCGCAAAGAGGCCGGCAGCTATGAGGATGCAAAGGAATCGGAACGGGATGTTCTCACCTGTGACGAAAACGGCTATGCCGAGTCGAAACAGCTGCCCTACGGCACCTACATTGTCCACCAGACCAAGTCCTGGGAGGGTCGCGAGTGGATGGAGGACTTTGAGGTGGTGATCGCCCGGGACGGGGAGATCTACCGCTATCTCATCAACAACGCCGCCTTCCGGAGCTATCTCAAGGTGGTCAAGACCGATGCGGAGACCGGCGCGGTCATTCCCTATGCGGGCGCAGGGTTTGAAATCTACCGACCCGACGGCAGCAAGGTCGAGATGACCTTCAGCTACCCTACCCCGAGTACGATCGATATCTTCTATACCAATGAGGAGGGCTACCTCATCACCCCCGAAATGCTGGGATACGGTTCCGGCTACTCGCTGGTCGAGGTGCAGGCCCCGCACGGCTATGTGTTGGACAGCACCCCGGTCTTCTTCGATGTGGCGGAGGAGGCCTCCAGCGATCAGGAGGGCATGACGGTGATCGAGGTCACCAAGTCCGACACCGCCCAAAAAGGAATCATCAAGGTCACCAAGACCGGCGAGATCCTCTCCTCGGTGGTGGAGCAGGACGGCATCTACCAGCCGGTGTACAACGAGACCGGTCTGGCCGGTGCGGTGTTTGAGATCACCGCGCTGGAGGACATCTCTACACCGGACGGCACGCTGCGGTATGCGACGGGCGAGCTGGTCGACACGATTACCACCGGCGAGGACGGCACTGCCGAGAGCAAACCGCTCTACCTCGGAAAGTACCAATTGAAGGAAACCACCGTCCCCTATGGCATGGTGGATTCCGGCGAACCGGTCACGGTGGAACTGACCTATGCCGGGCAGCAGGTGGCGGTCACCGAGACATCAGTCAACCTCTCGAACCAGCGGCAGAAGGTGCAGGTGCTGCTGACCAAGCTGCTCGAACAGGACGAGACCTTCGGGGTCGGCGGCGCGCTCTCTGCCGTCACCTTCGGTCTGTATGCACAGGAGGAGATTGTCGCTGCCGACGGTTCGACAATCCCGGCGGATGGCCTGCTCGGCAACATCTCGGTGGAGGAAAACGGAGAGGCCAGCATCGATCTCGATCTCCCATTCGGTAAGTTCTATCTGAAAGAGCTCTCTACTGATCAGTCCCATCTGCTCAACGGAGAGAAATT
>DXIA01000154.1 GCA_019113125.1 Candidatus Pygmaiobacter gallistercoris
CTCCTGGGTAAAGGGCTCGCCGGAGAAGAACTTCTCCATCAGCGCCTCGTCGGTCTCGGCGACCGCCTCGCTCATCGCCTCGACCAGACCGTCGAGCCGATGGCCGAAACTCGGCATCGGAACGGTGTGGGGCGCACCGTTGACATAGCTGTACGCCTCCATCTTGATCAGGTTAATGTAGATCCGGCCGCCCGCCTGCTCCACCGGCACTACGACCGGGCAGACCGAGGGGCCGAACTCGCTCTTGAGCTCCTCGAATACCTTGTAGAAATCGGCGTTTTCGACGTCGATCTTGGAGACATAAAACATCGCGGGCTTGCCCGCGTCATGCACCAGCCGGTAGGCCTTCTTGCTGCCGACCTCCAGCCCGTCTCGGGCCGAGATGCAGATCACCGCGCCGTCGGCGGCGGGCAGCCCTTCATGGATGCCCAGCTCGAAATCGAACAGGCCGGGCACATCGATCAGGTTCAGTTTGGTGTCGCTGTAAACGGCGCTCGCGAGCGCCAGCGAGAGGGACGCCTTGCGGCGGATCTCCTCGGGTTCAAAATCGCAGACCGTGTTGCCGTCGTCGGTGCGGCCCAGGCGATCGGTGCCCTTGGTGGCATAGACGAGTGCCTCCACCAGACTGGTTTTGCCCGAGCCGCCATGACCGGCTACAAGCAGATTGCGGACATTTTCCTTTGTGAAGCTCATACTCTCTGGGACCCCCTTAACAAGATTGGCGGTCGTGCCTAACCGCACGCGCCATCAAGAAACTATAGTAAGATTTTAACACACTTTGTCCGGTTTTGAAAGCAAAAAACTGTAAATACCAACCGACAGAGGGGAGAATTACCCGGCTGTTCTTTGTGCATTTTGTATAGTGTTTTGGGCAAAAAGCTCCAAAATTCCCGAAAAAGCGACCGGTTTTGTGCAAAAAAAGAGCGCCGCCCCGCCCCGCTTTCCGGGGAGGGCCAGCGCCCATGGATGTAGTGTTTTCAGTACCGTTTCATCAGCGGCACCGCAATGGTGAGGATCAGCCAGGCGCAGTGGTAGAGCACCACCGCCAGCGGCGAGAGCTCCCCCAGACCGGTGGTCAGCGAGAGCAGCAGACCGAGTAGCACCCCGAGCACCACCGCGGCGGTCTGGACCACCGCGGCCGCCTTTTCGGCGCCGGCGGCGGCACTCGCCGCCCGCAGCCCGCCGATGAAGGAGGCGAAACTGCCGATGTGGGTCATAACCCCCTCACTCTCGGGCAGATAGGAGAGGGAGGGATTCAGCGCGGTCAGCTCGGGGCCGGTGAGCACCTTGACACTGTCCGGGCTGATGCCGTACCGGTCGGCCACCAGCGCGCTGGTGACGTTGAAGTCGGCCGAGCGGACCAGCAGCGAGATCCCGGCCCGGCGCAGCTCGGCGACCGTCTCGGCCATCTCCTCGTCGACGCCATAGCTGACGAGGAACATCCCGAACAGCTTGCCCGAGACCGCAAGATAGATCGGCAGCTTGTCCTCACCGGTGTACCGGCGCTCGTAGTCCATCGAGGGGATCTCGATGTCATGCCGCTGCATCATCTCCCGGTTGCCGACGATGACCCGGTTGTTCTCGATCCAGCCCATGAAACCGCAGCCGACCTCGCCGACCAGATTCTCGACCGGGTAGAGCATATCCCGCTTGCCCTCGACCACCCCGAGGAAGATGTCCCGCAGCGTGTCGCAGCCCTCGACCAGGATGCTGGCTGCATAGAGGATGGCGAGATCGATCCGCTCCTTCTCAAAGGTCTTGATCCCCCGCAGCCGGACGGTGGAGGGCGGGAAGAGGTCCCGCGCGCCGACCAGTACGACGTTGGTACTGCGGAGGGTTTCGACCGCGCTCGGACCGGGAACCACCGCCCCCACCCGGGCCGCACTGGACTGCATCAGCGCCGCCGGGATCGCCCCGACCAGCGTCGAGGAGAGGGGGGCCGAGAGCACCACCGCGCCCGCAAAGCAGGAGACGGCGGTGAAGGCGTCCTTGGTCACCAGACCGGCAAGGACACCGCAGACCAGCCCGCCGGCGAGACCGGCAAGGCCGAGCAGCCGTGCCAGCCGGTCGCTGCGGTGCTCGGAAAAGCTCTGGCGCAGAAAACCCCGTACCAGCGCGGTCGGACGGCTGACCAACAGCCGCGGCTCGGTCTCCCCGAGGCCGTCGGTGACCTTCTTGAGCAGCTCGGGATCGGTGATCTGGTAAGCCGCCGCATGGTCAAAACCGGCGCTCGCCATCTCGAAGTTCTCGGCCACCATCCGGGCGGTGATGCATTTGCCGAAGGTATTCGCCGCGAGGCAGAGCACCGCGACCCCCGAAAAAAGGGTGTAACCGGACGCCGCAAACCGCGGCGGATCGGTGATCAGCAGGATGCACTGGATCAGCGCTGCGAGCGCCGCAACGGTGGGCAGCAGATCCGGGCTCGGGTCGGACCAGAGCGAGGAGAGCCCCGCGGCGATGGTATTGTAGTTGACCAGCATCGCAACCAGCAGCATCAGACCGCTTGTCATCAAAAAGGCCAGCGGGTTGCTGCCCGGGTCGAGGAAGGCCGGCCGGGGCAATCCGGTCAGACTCGCGGTCAGCGAGAGGTAGAGGGAGAGCACTCCGAGGATCGCGGTGGCGACAAACCGCAGCCCGAGGGTCATTTTGAGGCTCTTGAGATCAGCCTGGACGGTCGGCGCGTCGGAGGGGGAGTCGTAGTCCTCGATCGGCTCCTCTTCCTCTTCTTCCTGTTCCTCTTCCTCGACTTCCTCCTCGTCCTCCGGCAGCTGCTCATCTTCCGGCAGCTCCTTTGCGCCGAACCCGAAGATCGAAAACGGGGTGGTCTCCTCCGATTCCGGCGTTCCGCCCGAGGCGGGCTGTTCTTTCTCCGGCACCGATTCTTCCATCGCTCCCGCGGCCTGCTCCGCCGATCGGGCGGGCAGGTCAAACTGTCTGGTCTGCTCCACCGCGGGGGCGGACGGCTCTCCGACCGGTGTCCCGGCCTCCGGCATCTTTGCCTCAGGCATACCTGTCTCCGGCGTCTTTGCCTCAGGCATACCTGCCTCAGGCATACCTGTCTCCGGCGTCTTTGCCTCCGGGACAGACTGCGTCAAATCCGTCCCCCCAGCCGCCGGCTGCTGCGGGGCGGGTGAAATTTCTTCTGCCGCCGGCCGGGCAGAAACAGCGGAAACCTTCTGTGCCGCCGGTTCCACAGGGGCGGACGGCGCCGGCGCGGTCTTCTCCTCTGCCGGGGCCGGTTCTCTCTTCTCCGCCGGGCGGCCGGTCAACTCCTCCGCTGCCGGGCGCACCAGTTCCACCGTGCGCCCCTTTTCTCCCGGCATCTCGATTCCAATCCGCTCAGGTTTGTGGATCTCAACCGAGAAATCCTCCTGTCCGGCAAAGATATCCCGCGGCATCTCCTCCGGCTGCTGCCCCAAAAGTGCCGGTTCCTCCGGCTCCTCCCGCAGCTCCTTTTTCTTTCTGCGGCGGGCAAACCAGCCGCCGCGCTCCTTCTTTTTGCGCCGCTTTTCCTCCTTCATCCGCCGGTCGATCGCGACCCGATCGACCACCACCGAGTGGGTGAAGAACTCGTAGAACTGGTCGTCAATCAGGTCATCCGCCTGGCTGTTGCGCCGGTCCAGCCGCTCGCCGCTGAAGATGTCGGGCGAGGGGCGGGCAAACGCGCCGTCCTCCTCCAGCTCAATGCCGGTGATCTTCGGCTCTGCGGCCGGTTCTGGCTGCGGTGCCGGTGTCTGCTGCTCCTTCGGCTGCGGTTTTTCCTCCGGTTGCCGCTGTGTCTTTGGCTGCCGGCGCTCCGTCCGGGCAGCCGGCTTTTTCTGTTTCTCAAAACCGAGGCTCTCGAGGATCGACTCGACATCCCCCTCGTCCGGGGCGCTCTCGGCCCCGACACGGTCGGTGCGGAGCTGCTCGAGGATCTCCTCCACGCTGTCTTTTTTATACTCCAACTGGATCTCCTCCCGCTGTGTTTCTCTCATTCTCCGGCGAACCCGCCGCGCTGGCGTCGGACCTCATACATCAGGATGCCGGCCGCCACCGAGACATTCAGGCTGTCCACCCCAGCCCGATGAGGACTCATCGGCAGCCGGACCAGCCCGTCGCAGAGCCGCCGCACCAGCGGCGAAACTCCCTTGCCCTCGCTGCCCAGCACCAGCGCAATCGGGCCGGTGAGGTTCTGCCGGTCGGCCAGCTCCCCCGCCATGTCGGCGGCGTAGACGAAGATGTTCTTCTCCTTGAGCCGGCGAACCGTCTCTCCGATGTTGGCCACACGGGCGATCGGCAGCACCGCGCTGGCCCCCGCCGAGGTCTTGGACACCACCGGGGTGACCTGTGCGCCACCCCGTTTCGGGATCACCAGTCCGTGGGCGCCGGCCAGCAGCGCGGTGCGGATGATCGCGCCGAGGTTGTGAGGGTCCTCCACCCCGTCGGCCAGCAGCAGGAATGGGTCCTCCTTCCGCTGCGCCGCGAGGGCAAGGATCTCTTCAAGGCTCGCGTATTCAAGTTCGCTGGCGAAGGCGGCGACCCCCTGATGGGCCTCGCTGCCGCAGAGTGCGCGCAGCTTTGCTGTATGTATCCGCTTGACCACTGCGCCCGCCTGTCGGGCCAGGGCGGTGTAGTAGGAGGCGACGGCCGGGGCCATCCCCTCGGCGAGGTAGACGGTGTCCACCCCGGTGCCGCTCTTGAGCAGCTCGGTCACCGCGTTCTTTCCATAGACGATCTTGTTTTCCTGCTCCTTCATTCCTGTCCTCCCGCGCCGATCCCATATTTAGGATATTATAACAAATTCCGCCCGACATTTCCACCATTCGATCCAAAGTATCACAGGAATACGATCAGGCCCACCACCACCGCGGCAGCGAGGAGTGCCCCGCCGAGAATGAGATACCGCCGCTCGGGCAGCCGCAGCGGCAGCCGGTGCCAGCAGACCAGATCACTCAGACAGCGCTCGGCCTCCTGCCGCGCCTGCGCGATGTGGACATGCCCATCCTTCTGCCGCAGAAAGATCTGCACCTTCTCGATATACTCGCTCTCCGGCCGGTTGATCTCGATCACCCGTTTGTTGACGCCCTTCATCCTTCGCTCCCCCTTCCGGCAGCAGTATGGGCGAAACCCGGCCCGCTTAGTCAAACAGAGCGCAACCGTGCCGTGTATCAACCGTTTTGAATCTGTCAAGACTCTCTTTTTTTCGCCCGTTTCAAGCCGATTATACAAAAAGTTTTGAGAGCTTTTCGTTTCCCCTTTCCACCATTTTT
>DXIA01000155.1 GCA_019113125.1 Candidatus Pygmaiobacter gallistercoris
CATCGACAAGCTGTTTCTTCTGCCATTCGATTACTCGACCACCGACGGGGATCTGGTGAGTGTGGATGAGGTCAAGAGGGTCGTCGATCTGGGTGAAGGGGACTTTATCGGGTTCGCGGCGGTGGACCCCAACCGCAAGGATGCGGCAGAGGTCCTCGAATACGCCTTCCGGGACCTGGGGCTTGCAGGGCTCAAACTCCACCCCGGCAAACAGCAATTTTACCCCTGTGAGGAGAGAATGTTCCCGCTGTATGAGATCTGCTTGAAATACAACAAGCCGATCATCTTCCATGCGGGGATTTCCTGGGAGCCCGGAGCGCTCGCCGATTATTGCCGTCCGATCCGGTTTGAGCCGCTGGCCGTGCGGTATCCGCAGCTGCGGTTCTGCCTTGCCCATATGGGATTCCCCTGGGTAACCGAGACCGCGGCGCTCATGGCAAAATACCCGAATATCTACGCGGACACCGGGCTGATGTATTTTGATTCCGCGCAGGAATTCTACAACCATGTCTTTGACAAGCAGATGGATCATACCTGGGTGGATCGGGGCATCCGGCACCAGCTGATGTTTGGAACCAACTCCCAGCGCTGGATTCCGAGCAAGATGCTGCAGGCACTGGGAAATCTGGGGCTGCGGCAGGAAACGGTGGATCTGATTACCAGCCAAAACGCGCTGGAATTTTTAGGGGAGGAGCCGGTAACGTGGATAAGCTGAGTGAGTTCGTCATACCCACAACCAAGCAGACCGAGTACATCAACATCACCGAAAAGGTCGCACAGCTGGTTCGGGAATCCGGGATCCGGGACGGCGTGGCATTTGTCATTACCGCGCATACCACCTCCGGCATCACGGTAAACGAGTGCCTCGAGTGCCTTCAGAGCGATATGGAGGTGCTCATGAAGGACCTTGTCCCGGAGGACCGTCCCTACGCTCACGCCCGAATGCTGCACTCTTATGGTACAACCGCCGGAAATGCACCCGGACATCTGCGCGGCATGCTGACAAACAACCATGCGGTGTTTCCGGTCCGTGACGGGGAACTGGTGAAGGGGCATGCTGCTGAGGTCTTTTTTGCGGAGTACGACGGGCCGCAGGACAGAAAGGTTTATGTACAGGTCATGGGCGATTGATAACATAACAAGGATGGAATGAAAATGTCTGAAAAAAAGATTTCATTTTCACATTTGGGCAAGCATTCAACCTATATCGCACTGGTTGCCGTGCTGCTGATCTTCGGGGTTCTCACCGAAGGGAGAATCTTTACCCCGATGAATATCACAAACAACTTTATCCAGAATGGATATCTGTTCCTGCTCACCATCTCGCTGTTTTTCTGCATCCTGACCGGTAATACCGATCTGTCGGTCGGCTCGATCATCGGTTTGGTGGGCGCGGTGATTGGCATTCTGTATGTCAATCTTCAGGTCCCGATGATTCTCGCAGTCTTCTGCGGTCTGTTGGTCGGGGTGCTGATCGGCGCCTTTCACGGTGTGCTGATCACAAAGTTCGGGTTCGCCCCCTTCATTGTCACGCTGGCCGGCAACTTTGCCTACCGCGGCATCGTGCAGTATCTGCTGCAGGGCGGCACCCTGGGCCCGCTCGCACCCCAGATCAAGTCCTTCGCAAATGGCTACATCCTCAGCGATCTCCGGGTTGCCGGGATCAACCTGGTCTGCCTGCTGGTGCCGGTGCTGGTTGCGGTGATTGTGCTGATGGGAGAGATGCGGCGCCAGCGCGAGGCGGAAAAGTACGGTATGCAGAAATCCCCGGTTGCGGCGGTTGTCGCCCGAACCGTGGCAATCACCCTGGTTGCGGCCGTGATCAGCTATTTCTGGAACGCACACAAGGGGATGCCGATCATCGTTCTGTGTCTGGTCGTGATCATCGCCATCTATAACTTTATTGCGAACAATACGGTTCTGGGACGGCATGTCTATGCCGTGGGCGGCAACTGCGGCGCGGCGGCGCTTTCCGGCGTCAATGTGAACCGGGTGATGTTCTTAGTCTTCTTCAACAGCGCCTTTGTCGCGGCGATCGCGGCCTTGGTGGTTGCCGGCCGGGTGGGCGCCACCTCCACCAATGCGGGCGACGGATACCAGATGGACGCCATTGCAGCCTGCTACATCGGCGGGTGCTCAGGATCGGGCGGTTCGGGCTCGCTGGTCAAGGCAATTGTGGGCGCCTTTGTGGTGAGCATTCTCCTCAATGGAATGACCCTGATGGGCCTGGGATCGGATGTGCAGCAGATGGTAAAGGGTCTGGTGCTGCTGGCGGCCGTCACCTTCGACGTGTTTGCCCGGTCCCGGTCAGAGGGATAAGGAGCGGTGAAGAAAAGATGAAGAAACTGAGCATAGATCGCTTTGCCGCGATGAACATGGTCTATCAGCGGTACTCCTTTGAGTTCTTTCTGGACTCGCTGGACCGGCTGGGAATCAGCAATTTTGAACTGTGGACCGGCGCGCCGCATCTGAACAATCTGGTCGAGTCGCTGTCGGATGCGCAGAAGGTCCGCAGGCAGGTGGAGGACAGAAAAAAGAGGATCGTCTGTGTCACCCCCGAGCAGTGCTTATATCCGCACAACATTGCGGCGGTGGACGACGGACTGCGGCAGTACAGCCTGGACTATTTTCTGAGCTACATCGACATGACGGCACAGCTGGGCTGCGACAAGATGCTCTGCTGTGCAGGCTGGGGAAACTACGATGAGGATCCGGCGCTGGCCTGGGCAAGATCGGTGGACAGCCTCAAGCGGATGACCGAGCGGGCGGAGCAACGGGGGGTTACCCTGGCGTTCGAGATCCTCTGCCCCTCCGAGAGCAATCTGGTCAACGACCTCGCATCGACCAAGCGGATGATGGACGAGATTCAGAGCCCCAACTTCATGCTCTGCATCGATACCGTGCCGATTCGGCTGTCCGGCGCGCAGGTGGAGGACTTCTTCGAGACCTTCGGCAAACGGATCTGCCACATCCATCTGACCGACGGAACGCCGACCGGCCATCTTCCCACCGGACTGGGAGAGCACCCGATTATCCATTATCTTCGGGTGATCGAGGAGAACGACTATGCGGGGGATATCACGCTGGAGATCGGCAACCCGGCCTGGTATCAAAATCCGGAAGAGGCGACGCGCATCTCCTTTGAGACGATCAGCAACAGCCTGAATGCGCGCAACGCGTAAAGGAGGAGAGAAAGAATGGTGATTGACGCCCATTTTCATCCCATGTTTATCAAGGAGGTCTGCCCCACACCGGAGCTGACACAGCGGCGCAAGGAACTGATGGCCTACTACAAAACGGGCCAGATGGATCTGGAGCGGACCATCGAGATCAACAAGATCAAGGGGGTTGACCGGGCGATCCTGCTGCCCCATGACTATTCTACCAAATACGGCGACCGCATTACCAACGAGGAGGTGCGGCTGCTGGTGGACAAATCCGGCGGCGCCTTCTATGGCTTTGCCGGGATTGATCCCGATCGGGAGGATGCGCTGGAGGAACTGGAACATGCATTTCGGGATCTCGGGCTCTCCGGCCTCAAGCTCCATCCGGCCAAGCAGCAGTTTTACCCGTCGGATGAAAAGATGTACCCCATCTATGAGCTGTGCGTCAAGTACAACAAGCCGATTACCTTCCACGCCGGCATGTCCTGGCAGCCCAATGCCCTGGCCGAATACGCGATGCCGATTCACTTTGAGCAGGTGGCAAAGGACTTTCCCCAGCTGCGGTTCTGCCTGGCACACATGGGATTTCCCTGGGTGACCGAGACTGCGGCCCTGCTTGCAAAGTATCCCAACATGTATGCGGATACCTCCGCGCTCTACTTCGATTCAGCCTACGAGTTTTACAACTATCTGTTCAACAAGGCGATGGATGTCACCTGGCTGGATCGCGGAATCCGCCATCAGGTGATGTTCGGCACAAACTTCCCCCGCTGGCAGGCAAAGCGGACCCTCAAGGCGATCCGGATGCTGGGGCTGCGGGAGGAGACTGTGGAACTGATCACAGGCAGGAATGCGCTGGAGTTTTTGGGTGAGGAGGAAGCGAGTTGGTTAAGCTGAACAAGTTTGTACTGCAGACGATGAAGGAGACGCAGTACATCCTGATCACCGACAGGGTCGAAAAACTGGTGGAGCAATCCGGAATTCAAAACGGCGTGGTATTTGTCATTACGGCCCATACGACCTCCGGCATCACGGTGAATGAGAGCCTGGAGTGCCTGCAGAGCGATATGGAGGTCCTGATGGATGAACTTGCCCCGGAGCTGAAACCATACAGCCATGCGCGGATGCTCCACTCCTACGGCCAGACGGCGGGAAATGCGCCGGGACATCTCAAGGCGATGCTGACAAACAACCATGCGGTGCTGCCGGTTCAAAACGGAAAAATTGTCCGGGGCCATGCGGCCGAGATCTTCTTTGCGGAATACGATGGCCCACAGGACCGCACGGTCCTGGTCGAAGTGATGGGCGAATAATTACACGGTGGAACGAGGTGTTCAAATGTCTTCCGATTACATACTGGAGACCAAAAATATCACCAAACGATTTTGGAATGTGGTGGCGCTCAACAACGTCAACTTCAAGGTGCGCAGGGGGGAGATCCATGTCCTGTGCGGTGAGAACGGTGCGGGAAAGTCGACCCTGATGAACATCATCAGCGGCGTCTACCACTATGGAAATTACGAGGGGGATTTTTACTACAACGGCGAGCTGTGCCAGTTCCGCTCGGTCAACGACAGTGTCGAGAAGGGGATCTCCATCATCCATCAGCATCTGGCGCTGATTCCGCTTCTGACGATAGCGGAAAACATCTTCTTGGGCAATGAGCAGTCGAAGAACGGCGTCATCGACTGGCAGTCGACCAAGCAGCGGGCCAAGGAGCTGATGGACCGGGTCGGGCTGCACGAGAGCCCGGATACCAAGATCAAGGACATCGGCGTGGGCAAGCGGCAGCTGGTCGAGATCTGCAAGGCCATCTCCAAAAATGTCAAGCTGCTGATCCTGGATGAGCCGACCGCAGCCCTCAATGAGGAGGAGAGCGACAAGCTGCTGCAGATGCTCAAAACATTCCAGAAGGATGGAATAACCTCAATCCTGATCACCCACAAGCTCAACGAGGTTACCAAGGTCTGCGATACCATCACCATTCTGCGGGATGGCTCGACCATCGAGAGTCTGGACCGGGAGAAGGACGATGTATCGCAGGGCAGAATCATCAAGTCGATGGTCGGACGGGAGCTGACCAATCTGTATCCGCCCCGTGAGAGCAAGATCGGCGAGGTCACATTCGAGCTGCGGGACTGGAATGTCTACGACCCGCACTTCTCGGATATCGAGGTGCTGCACAAGGTCAACATGAACGCCAGGAAAGGCGAGGTGCTGGGAATTGCCGGCCTGATGGGCGCCGGGCGCACCGAGCTCGCGATGAGCGTCTTCGGCAAGAGCTACGGACAGAAGATCACCGGCGAGGTCCTCATCAACGGGCAGAAGGTCAGGATGAACAACACCGCACAGGCGATCGGTCACGGTCTTGCCTACGTCTCGGAGGACCGGCATGAGTATGGCCTGATCAGCGGCATGTCGGTCAAGGACAACATCTCGCTGGCCAGCCTGAAGGACTTTGTCAAAAACGGCGCGCTCGACAGCGACAAGGAGATCATCGTCGCAAAGGAGTACAAGGAAAAGATGCGGATCAAATGCCGGGATGTGGACCAGAAGGTGGACGCGCTGTCGGGCGGCAACCAGCAGAAGGTCATCCTGAGCCGCTGGATCCTGAAAAATGCCGATATCCTGATTCTCGACGAGCCGACCCGCGGCATCGATGTCGGATCCAAATACGAGATCTATGAAATCATCAACCAGCTCGCGGAAGAGGGAAAGTGCATTATCTTCATCTCCTCCGACATGCCCGAGCTGATCGGCATGTGCGACCGGGTCTATGTGCTCAATGAGGGCCGGGTGGTCAAGGAGCTCAACAGGCCCGACATCAGTCAGGAAAATATCATGGCTGCAATTATGGAAACAGGGGGAGCAAAATGAAAAACAAGAGCATATCACTTTCCAAATACGGACTGGTGATCTCCCTGGTTGTGGTGGTCCTGTTCTTTGGCATTATTACCGGGGGCAACATGTTCGTGCCGATGAACGTCACCAATATCTTCATGCAGAACAGCTACCTGATCATTCTGTCGGTCGGCATGTATTTCTGCCTCTCCACCGGCAGCGTGGATCTGTCCTGTGGCTCGGTGGTGGCGGTCGCGGGTGCGATTTTGGGGTTCATGACCGTGACCAACAGCTATCCGCTCTGGCTGACCATCCTCTGTATCATCCTCTGCGGCGGGCTCTTGGGACTGTTTCAGGGTTCTCTGATCGCCTATTTCGGCGTGCCGGCCTTCATCGCGACACTGGGCGGCGAGCTGGTGTTCCGGGGCGCGAACACGGTAATTCTGGACAGCCAGACGCTTGGACCCTTCGATCCCGCGGTGCAGTATTTCGCAGCGGGCTATATCATGCGGGATTTCAAGCTGTTCGGAATGAACGGGTTCTGCCTGATCGTGCTGGCAGTCGGGATCGTGGCGATCATCTTCAATGAAGTTTCCACCCGCAGAAAGCGGCAGAAGTACGGATTCACGGTGCCGGCGGTCTACGCCAGCGTGCTGAAGGTCATCGCCATCATCTTCGCACTGTCGTTTGTCATGATCAGCATGGCGATGTATAACGGCATGCCGTTTATCCTGCTGGTGCTGATTGCGATCATTTTGGTCTACTCTTTTATCGCGAACAAGACGGCATTCGGCCGGCATGTGTTTGCGGTGGGGGCGAATCGCTCGGCGGCAAGATTGTCCGGCGTCAAGGACAAGGCCACCATCCTGATCGTCTTTGTCAACGCAGGACTTCTGGCATCGGTTGCGGGCATCGCGGTTGCGGGACGGCTGAACGCCGCAACCTCCCTCGCGGGAACCGGATATGAGCTGGAAGCGATCTCCTCGGTGCTGATTGCCGGCGGCGCCCGTGCCGGCATCATGGGAACTCTGGTCGGAGCCACCATCATGGCAGTGCTCAACAACGGCATGTCGGTGCTGGGCCTCGGCGCAGATGTTCAGAAGATTGTAAAGGGCATTGTGTTATTGTTGGCTGTTGGGTTTGACATATATTCCAAATCAAAAGCGGAGAATTAAAGGAGGATTAAGTTATGTTGAAGAAAGTATTGGCAGTTCTGCTCAGCCTTACCTGTCTTGCGGCGCTCTTCGCCGGCTGCTCCGGCGGCGGGTCTTCTGCGGCCGGCGGCTCATCCGCAGCCGGTGGGTCTTCCGCCGGCGGGGAAAAGACCGGAGAGGGAAAAACCATCGGCATCGCGCTCACCTCCAAGGCGCTCGCGCGCACCAATCTGGACTCGATCTACCTCACCCAGTACCTTGAGGAGATGGGATATGAGGTGATGATCCAGTACTCCGAAAACGATGTCGCGGTTCAGAATTCCCAGATCGAGACGATGGTCTCCTCCGGCATCGACGGCCTGATCGTCTCTCCCTCTGATGGTACCGCCCTCGCCGGTGCGATGGAACTGTGCCATGAGAATGACGTCAAGGTCTGTGACTATGACGCGCTGATCATGGACAGCGAATATATCGAGTACTACGCCACCGACAACCTGTTCGAGGTAGGCCGCTGCCAGGGACAGTACATCGTCGATGCGCTGGATCTCGAGAATGAAACGGGACCCTTTAACCTGGAGATCTTCGCCGGCTCGATGACCGACAACAACGCCACCTACTTCTTCGACGGCGCAATGTCTGCACTGCAGCCCTACATCGATAACGGGAAACTGGTGGTCCAGAGCGGTCAGGTGACCTTTGCGGAGTGCTCGACCGAGAAGTGGAACGCCGCCAACGCGCAGACCCGTGCCGACACGATTCTCAGCACCTATTATTCCGACAAGCGGGTGGATGCCTGCCTGACCCAGAACGACGATCTGGCGACCGGCGTGATCTCGGCGCTCAAGAGCGTCGGCTACGGCACCGCCGACAAGCCGCTGCCGGTCACCACCGGTCAGGACTGCAACGTCTCGGCGATCAAGTCGATCATCGCCGGCGAGCAGACCTCCACCGTCTTTAAGGATATCAAGGAACTGGCCCGCGCTGCAAGCAATATCATCGACTGCATGGTGAACGGCCGTGAGGTTGTGATCCCCGAGGACAAGCTGGGCTACTATAACAACAACGTCGTGGATGTTCCCACCTATCAGGTCAGCCCGATGGTTCTGGACAAGAGCAACTGGTATGAGCTGATCATCGAGTCGGGTTTCTACACCGCCGAGGATCTGGGCATGACCGAGGAAGAGGCAAAGGCGGCTGCCTGAGCCACAAAACAAAATATATGTCAAAATGTGGGGAGCCCTGCTCCCCACACCCACTGTAAGGAAAAAATGACCAAAACCGATCGTTTCAAATCGGCAGAATCAGAGATTATTTGATGTAAGGAGACAACAAATGGCACACGCGGTAAATTTGACAAATGCGGATGCGATTGCCGCCTGCGTTCAGGACGTCATGGATAAAATGCGCGGGCGGGGCGGACTCAAAGAGGTCTACGCTGTGGCATGCGGGGGATCGCTGAGCGGCTGCTATCCGCTTTACTATCTCCTGCGCAGCGAGGCAAAACAGCTGCGCAGCGACTGCATCAGCGCGAACGAGTTTGTCTGGAGCACCCCGAAGGCGGTGGGAGCAAACAGCCTTGTGGTCTGCATGTCCAGAAGCGGCACCACGCCGGAAACGGTCGCTGCTGCACACAAGGCCCGTGCGCTGGGAGCGCTTGTGGTCACCCTCTCGATCAATGAGGCGGATCCGCTGCAGGAGCAGGGGGACTACAATTTTGTCTGGGCCGCAAGCAATGAGAAGGATTCCTATGAGTACAGCAACTCGGCGCTGGTCCTGCGGCTGGGCTTTGAACTGCTGAAAGCGGTGGAGGGATATGCGAAGTTTGATGCGGCGGCCGGGGCATTTGAAAAAATCGACCGGATCATCCGCTCGGCGATCGCGCAGGCGCAGGAGAAGGCGGATCGCTTTGCCCAGGAGCATCAGGACGACTTCGCGATCTACACGCTGGGCAGCGGTCCGGTTTACAATATCGCCTATTCCACCTGCATCTGCCACCTGATGGAGATGGAGTGGATCAACTCAAGCTCCTTCCATACCGGCGAGTTTTTCCACGGCCCGTTTGAGATCACCGACAAAAAGGTTCCGTTTTTGCTGTTTATGAGTTCGGGACGCACCCGGGCTCTGGACGAGCGGGCGAAAGACTTCCTCGCCCGGTACACCGAGTGTCTCGAGGTGCTGGACGCCGAAGACTATGGCGCACTGGAACTGGACGAAGGGGTGCGGGAGTTCTTTGACAACCTGATCCTCGCCGCCGTGGGACGGGTTTACACCGAGACCCTCGCGGTTTATAAGCAGCATCCCTTTGCGTACCGCAAGTACATGTTTAAGGTAGAATACTGATTGATGAGAAAGGAAAAAAACTATGGCTATTCAGTACACCACCGGTGAACAGGTCAGACAGGCCGTGGAGGAGATTTGCGGAAAACTGGAGGCAAAGGGTGGTCTGCAGAATGTGTTTTGTGTGGCCTGTGGGGGTTCTCTGTCCAACCTGTACCCGTTGTATTACCTTCTGCGCAGCGAGTCGAAAAAGCTCTGGGCGCAGGAGATCAACGCCAATGAATTTGTGCATGCCGCACCGGCCGGCGCAGATGAGCGCGCGTTGGTGGTCTGCATGTCGATGACCGGCACGACGCCGGAGACGGTTGCTGCCGCCAAAAAGGCAAAGGAGCTGGGGGCCACCGTCATCACCATTGCCGGAACCGAAGACAGCCCGATGAGCGCATACGGGGATTACCGCTGGATCTTTTCCAATGAGACTGCCGGCACACAGGTGGACTATGCCGCCTGCAACATGGCGCTTGCACTGCGGCTGGGCTTTGAGCTGCTGCGGGTGTATGAGGGGTATGCCCATTACGACAAGGCGATGGCGGGCTTTTCGGTGCTCGACCGCTCGGTACATCACGCGCGGGCGATGGTGCAAAAACGGGCGGTTCGATTTGGCGAAGAACACAAGGATGACCCGGTGATCTACACCGTCGGCAGCGGCCCGAGCTACAATACGGCTTACGCGTTTTCGATCTGCATCCTGCTGGAGATGGAGTGGATCAACTCCAGCTGTATTCACGCCGGCGAGATGTTCCACGGTCCGTTTGAGATCGCGGATTTCAACACACCGTTTGTGATCTTTATGAGCGAGGGGAAGAACCGTTATCTGGACGAGCGCGCGCTGCGTTTCCTGCAGCGGTACGCCGGAAGGGTGTCGATCATCGATGCCAAAGAGCTGGGGGTCAGCATCATCGCGCCGGAGGTGGAAGAGTACTTCAGCGCGATCTACAACTGGGTAGTCGCGTATGAATACGCCAAGGAGCTGGCAATTGCAAAACG
>DXIA01000156.1 GCA_019113125.1 Candidatus Pygmaiobacter gallistercoris
GGGTGCCGTATCCAACGCCAAATGGCGTTGGATGAGGCGTTTTTCCTTGCACCCGCATCAAAATCGACCTTTTTAGGGTGCCCTCAACATCCGGAACGGATGTTGTATGTTCTGCCCCAGAATTTTGGATGAAAAAAGTGCAAAGAGCGGCCCCTCAAGCCTTGGTGGCTTGGGGGGCCGCTCTGAGTGCTTTCTACGCCAAAAGTCTACGGCAGAACGCAACTTTCCAAAGGAAAGTTTCACTTCCCGCAGGGAAGTTGCGTTTTCTTACTCCTGCCACACCTAAACCTGTCCGTTTTGCTTTATTGTCCGCGCTCAGGTACCTGACCGTTGCGGTAGGCGGTCAGCAGCTCCTCGAGTTCGGCAATCTGACCGCGCAGCGCAGCGCCGGTGTCGGTGTCGGCTACCCGTAGGCGGCGGGGCATCAGCTCCACCACCTGCACCTTCGGCGCGCTGGCGGCCGGATTCTGCCGGATCTGCTCAAAGGGCTGGTGTTCGGCGAGGGCGAGGTGATGGGAGTTGAAAATCAAGGTGTACCCGCCGATGCCGGTGCGCCCGTGATAGGCCTTCGAGATGCCGCCGTCGATGATATACAGCAGCCCGTCCCCCTTGCGGGGATGCTCGCCCGCCCGCACCGGGACATGACCGTTCACGATATGGGAGTGGGCGGGGGAGAGACCAAACTCCGCGAGAATTGCCTCGCAGGTGCTTCGGTTTTCAATATTGGTGTAATAGGGATCGAGCACCTCCTCCCAGAGTGCGGCGTCGTCAATGAAATACCGCTCAAAGGTGGACAGTTTGCTCTTACCGAACAGCGGGGAGCGGGGGCCGCACCAGAGATACCAGATATAGTCCAGTGCGTCTTGCCGGGCAGGGTCCTTCCGGTCGCCGTAGAAAGCGGTGCGCAGCTTGCGGTCGATCGCGTCGAGATAACTGCGGCCGGAGAGCGGCACACCGTCCAGCACCACCGTGTCAAAGCTGCCGTCCGGCTGCATCGGGATACAGCCGTGGTAGAGCAGGTTTCCGTTGAAGATCTTGTACATTCCCCCGTGGGAGAAGAGAAATCGGAAATGCCGGCGCAGCACCTTGCTGTGGGTGAAGGAGAGGGTCAGGGTGTCGATCAGCGACTGCTCGGCGCTGGTTAAGGCCAGCGGGTTGGAGGGATCAACGGTGGGAAACAGCGGATCCCGCAGCGGATAGCTTTTGCCGTCAAGTATCAGGGTCCCGGCGGAAAAGTCAATCTGCTCGAGCAGGCTGCGGCCGGACATGCGGTATTCCGGGTGCTTGTGGTACAGCTGCCCCTCCAGCTTGAACTGGATAATCGCAATCGCCTTGTGCATCTTTGCCGCGAGATCGGCATCCACCGGGTCATAGGTGTTGGTGTCCAGCAGATGCGGGCGGAAGACGGCGCAGGGATCGTCGTGGTAGACCTCATCTGCAAACATCGACAGCGCCCGCAGATTGATGCCGTAGCCGTCCTCGAGCAGATCGAAGTTGTTGTAGCTAATTCCCATCCGCACCACACTGGCCACGCAGACCGGGTTGCCGAGATAGGCTCCCATCCAGTGGATGTCGTGGTTGCCCCACTGGATGTCGACGTCGGGGAAGGTCATCAGCTGCTCGATGATCTGGTCGGCATGGGGACCGCGGTCGAAGATGTCTCCGATGATGTGCAGCCGGTCGACCGCACAGCGGCGGATCAGCGCGCACAGCTCGGTGATGAAGGCAACCTTGATGCCGGTGTCGACGATCGAGTTGATGATGGCGGCGTAGTACTCTTCCTTGTTCTCCTCGGTGTCAGCGTGCAGCAGCTCATCCAGAATATAGGAGAACCGGATCGGCATCATCTTGCGCACCTTGCTGCGGGTGTATTTTGAGGCGATCTGGCGACAGACCTGCACCAGTTGGTAGATCGAGATCCGGCACCAGTCATCAAAATCCGCGTCCTCCGCGCGCCGCCGAAGAATCGGCTCGGGCTGGGTGATCAGTCGGGAGAGCTCCTCCCGCTGGGCGAGGGAGACCGAGCGGGAAAACAATCCCTCGATCTTGTCCCGGATCACGCCGGAGGCAGTGTTCAGCAGATAGCAGAAAGCCTCCGCCTCCCCGTGCGGGTCACTGAAAAAATATTCGGTTCCCTTGGGCAGGCAGCAGATGGCATGCAGATTGATAATCTCGGTGGAAACGGCTTCCGCATTTGGGTATTCCTTTGCAAGAAGGCTGATCATGGATTGATCCAAACGGAATCCCTCCTTTATCCTGATATTGCGTTTCTACCATATCCTAACAGCTTTGTCCGCCCGCGTCAATGAAAAATCCCCAAAGGCGCAGGGGACGCCTTTGGGGATTTGCGAAAGAATCAGAGGGTTTGGTTGAAGGCGGGAATCAGTACGCTCCAGGTGCTGGAACCGACCTTTCCGTCCACCTTCAGGCTGTTCGCGGCCTGGAACGAGCTGACGGCCCGGGTCACATTCTGCCCGTAGATGCCGTCCACCGTCAAAAAGGCGCGGCCGGCCACCGCGTTGAGATAGCTCTGGACAAACCGCACCGAATCCCCGCTGGAGCCGGTGCTCAGCACTGTTCTGGGATAGGGGGTGGTGACGGGGGTGGGGTTGCCGGAGGTCAGCGCTGCGTGCACCGTGATGATGCGGTTCCAGGTGTTGCTGCCCAGGATTCCGTCGGCCGAAAGCCCGAACTGGCGCTGAAATCTGCGGACGGCGTCAGACATGTGGCCCCCGTATTTCCCGTCGACGGTCTGGGTGTTGATGGCGGTGTACCGCCGGGCGATCTCGTTGAGCAGCAGCTGCATATGCCGCACATCCTCCCCATCGCTGCCGGGACGCAGCGCAATGCCGGGATAGGTGTCGGCGCTGCCCCCGACCGTCGCGTTATAATCGCCGATCAGCGCGTTCCAGGTATCCCGGCCGACCGCACCGTCGATCTTCATCTTGGCAATTGCCTGATACTGTTTGACCACCGAAGCGGTCCCGGAGCCGTATCTGCCGTCCACCGAGAGGGAAGAGAGGGTGGGGTATTTAGTCCGCAGCGCATTGAGGTATTTCTGAATCCGGGCGACCTCGCTGCCCGAGCTCCCGTTTTTGAGAACGGTGCCGGGATAGACCGGGCTAACCGCCGCATTCTGGATGTTTTCCATAAGGTCAAATCTCCTTTCCGGTCGGAGTGGATCTGCCATCCGACCTGACCTATCGTATGCGGCGGGGTGAGGCGGGGTGCGAGGGTTAGGTGTACTGTGAGACCAGAAAATGGTCGGGGGCGGCGTAGGAGCGAAAATCACTGGGGGAGATGCCGAGCTCCTTTACAAAGGATTTGTAGAAATTGCTGTAATCGGAATAGCCACAGGCGCGGGAGACCTCCTTGAGTGCGATCCCCTGCTGAATCATGGACTGCGCGGTGATGATTCTGCATTCGATGACATATCGGTAAAAGGATTTTCCGAGTTTCTGGGAAAACAGATGTTCCACCGTAGAGGGACTGACAAAGAAACGATCGGCGACACTGCGGAGGGTCAGGGGGGAGGCGTAGTTCTCCTGCACAAAGGAGAGAATCTGGTCGAGCAGCGGGCTTTTGTGGTTGTCGATGCTCGAGATGATATTCCGGTCCGAGACGGTCCGGTTGAGCTGGATCAAAAAGCCCAGGCAGCCGTATTCTTCATAGGCCTTTTTGCACAGTGCGTCTCCCTGCGATTCATACCAGATGGTCTGCAGATGGTTTTCCAGCGACTGCGCCAGTGCGGGAGCAGAGCAGCGGATCATGTATTCCCGCCGTTCGCGGCAAAGGCGCATCGCATACTCCATATCCGGATCCATCTGAATCAGACGATCCAGAAATCCGGCCGACATCCACAGGACGAACCGGACATACCGTTTCGGCTCTTCGTGAAAGACGGGGTGGTGCAATACCGCAGGGGGGATCATCAGGATGTCCCCCCGCCGCAGCTGATAGCTGCGGTTCCCGACGACATAGCTCTGCAGATTTCCCTCGACAAACAGATAGATCTCATAGAATGGATGCGCATGCAGATCCACGGTCAGGATCGTTTCGTCAAGACAGTATCGCAATTCGGTCTCATGGGTCTGCATTTCCTGCGAAGGGTTGAAACGCATCGTGACCGCCGTCTATGACGTCAAACCGGGCGAGGTCTGGCCGCGGGAGAGTCTTGCACGGCTGAAAGAACAGTGCGAG
>DXIA01000157.1 GCA_019113125.1 Candidatus Pygmaiobacter gallistercoris
CGTCAATCTGAAATATTGAGATGGGAGCAAAATCGGCTGCACAAAATGTATAAACAGAGAAAAAAGTGGCTGGAACCATTGCTTTTATGGGACAAACCTTTTAATATTATAGATGTGAGAAGAACGGCGGAGCCTTGTTCTGCGCCGAAAAAGGACAAAAATGCGGGAGGAACACAGATGAAAAAGGTTGGAATCCTGATGGGCAGCGACAGTGATCTGCCGGTCGTGCAGAAGGCGATCGACGTGCTGCGGGAGCTGGAAGTTCCGTTTGAGGCCCATGTCATGAGCGCGCACCGGACCCCTGAGGCCGCGGCGCAGTTCGCAAAGAGCGCGATGGAGAATGGGTACGGGGTACTGATCGGGGCGGCCGGCATGGCGGCGCACCTCGCCGGCGCGTTGGCGGCGAACACCGTGCTGCCGGTCATCGGTCTGCCGATCCACGGCGGCGCGATGGACGGGCTGGACGCGCTGCTCGCGACGGTGGAGATGCCCTGGGGCATTCCGGTCGCGACCGTCGCGATCGACGGGGGCACCAATGCCGGGCTGCTCGCGGCCGAGATGCTCGCGCTCGAAGACGAGGCGCTGCGCGACCGGCTGATCGCCCGCAGAAAGGCCGAGGCGGAGCGGGTGCTGCAGAAGGATGAGAAACTGCAGAAGACACTCGCCGATCAGCTGAAGTAAAAGGAAACAGGGTTGGCCGGCGCGGACCGGCACAGAACAGGGGGAGGAACAGAATCATGCAGAAGATGGAACAGCTCTATGAGGGCAAGGCGAAAAAGGTCTACGCCACCGACGACCCGAATCTGGTCATCGTCGACTACAAGGACGATGCGACCGCCGGCAACGGCGCCAAGAAGGGGACCATCCGGGGCAAGGGGGTCGTCAACAACAAGGTGACCAATGCGCTGATGAAGATGCTGGAGGAGCAGGGGATTCCGACCCATCTTGTCGAGCAGCTCTCCGACCGGGAGACGCTGGTCAAAAAGGTCAGCATCGTTCCGCTCGAGGTCATCGTCCGCAACGTCGCTGCCGGCAGTTTCACCGCCCGGCTGGGGGTGCCGGAGGGGACCCGGTTTGCCAGCCCGACGCTCGAGTACAGCTACAAGAACGACGCGCTGGGCGACCCGCTGATCAACAGCTACCACGCGATTGCGCTGGGCGCGGCGACCCGGGAGGAGCTGGACACCATCGCCGACTACGCGCTGCGGATCAACGAGATCCTCAAAAAATACCTCGCCGGCTACGGCATCGACCTGATCGACTTCAAGCTCGAGTTCGGCCGGCTGCCGGACGGCACCATCGTGCTGGCGGATGAGATCAGCCCGGATACCTGCCGGTTCTGGGACGCCAAGACCGGCGCCCATCTCGACAAGGATCTCTTCCGCCGGGATCTCGGCGGCGAGGAGGAGGCCTATCGGGAGGTCCTCAGCCGTCTGCTGGGAGAATAATCGAAACGAAAGGGAGCGTGCAGGAATGGCCACACAGGAGATTGCAAAACTGCTGCGGGAGAACAGTTATCCCGGCCGCGGGATCATTCTGGGCCGCAGTGAGGACGGAAAGTACGCCGTCGCCGCCTACTTCATCATGGGCCGCAGCGCCAACAGCCGCAACCGGGTCTTCACCGAGCGGGACGGCGGCATCATCACCGAGGCGGCGGACGAGAGCCGGATGATCGACCCGACCCTCATCATCTACGCGCCGGTGCGGGTGCTGGGCGACCAGATCACGATCGTCACCAACGGCGACCAGACCGACACCATCTACGACTATATGCAGAACGGGGAGAGCTTTTCCAAGGCGCTGCGCAAGCGGTCGTTCGAGCCGGACGGCCCGAACTTTACCCCCCGCATCAGCAGCTATCTGAAGGTCACCGGCGGCCGGATGCGGTACCGGATGGGGATCATCAAGAGTGACGACGGCAACCCCGACTCGGTCGAGCGGTTCTTCTATGAGTATCCCAAGCCGCTGGCCGGCGAGGGCCGGTTTCTCCACACCTATGAGGGGGACGGCGACCCGATCCCGAGCTTTACCGGCGAGCCGCGCCGGGTGCGGATCGAGGGGGATATCGACACCTTCGCCGCAACCCTGTGGGAGAACCTCAACGAGGACAACAAGGTCAGCCTCTTCGTCCGGTACATCCCGCTGGGAGAGGGAGAGGCCGAGACCCGCATCTTCAACAAGTACAAGAAACAGACTTCTGCCCCCGCGGACCGGGATGCCTTCCGCCGGCGGATGATGAAATAACAACCAATCCGCCCGCGCCCGGCTATGTCGGGGCGCGGGCTCTTGCGGTTACAACAACACAGAAAGGACGCGAACCGACATGAAAGAGCTGGAACTCAAGTACGGCTGTAACCCGAACCAAAAACCCGCCCGGATCCTGATGCAGCAGGGCGAGCTGCCGCTGGAGGTGCTCTGCGGCAAGCCGGGGTACATCAATTTTCTCGACGCGCTCAACTCCTGGCAGCTGGTGCGGGAGCTCAAGGAGGCCACCGGTCTGCCGGCGGCGGCGAGTTTCAAGCATGTCAGCCCGGCCGGCGCGGCGCTGGGACTGCCGCTGACCGAGACGCTCAAGAAGATCTACTTTGTCGAGGGAATGGAGCTCACCCCGCTCGCCTGCGCCTATGCCCGGGCCCGCGGCGCCGACCGGATGTCGAGTTTCGGCGACTGGATCGCCCTGTCGGAGGAGTGCGACGCGGCCACCGCAAAGATCATCAAGCGGGAGGTCTCGGACGGGATCATCGCCCCGGGGTATTCCGACGAGGCGCTCGAGATCCTCAAGACCAAGAAGAAGGGCAATTACAACATCGTGAAGATCGATCCGGCCTATGAGCCCGCGCCGATCGAGCACAAGGACGTCTTCGGCATCACCTTCGAGCAGGGCCGCAACAACCTCAAGATCACCCCCGCGCTGCTCGAGAATGTCGTCACCGAGAACAAGATCCTCACCGACGAGCAGAAACGGGATCTGATGGTCTCGCTGATCACCCTCAAATACACCCAGTCCAACTCGGTCTGCTATGTCAAGGACGGACAGGCCATCGGGGTGGGCGCCGGCCAGCAGAGCCGGATCCACTGCACCCGGCTGGCCGGCAACAAGGCCGACCTGTGGCACCTGCGCCAGCACCCGAAGGTGCTCGCGCTGCCCTTCCGGGAGGATCTCGGCCGGGCCAACCGGGACAACGCGATCGACGTCTACCTCGGGGAGGAGCCCGAGGAGGTGCTGGGCGAGGGGATCTGGCAGCAGACCTTCACCAGCCGCCCCGAGCCGCTGACCAAGGAGGAGAAGAAGGCCTACCTCGCCGGGGTGCGCGGGGTGGTGCTGGGCAGCGACGCCTTCTTCCCGTTCGGGGATAACATCGAGCGGGCCCACCGCAGCGGCGTCGAGGCGATCGTCGAGCCGGGCGGCTCGATCCGGGACGCGCAGGTGATCGAGACCTGCAACAAGTACGGCATCGCGATGGCCTTCTGCGGCCTGCGGCTGTTCCACCATTGAGAAAAAACGAGAGAGTTACAAAGCCGCGGGGGCGCACCCCGCGAATCACCGGAGGTAGCACAAGTTATGGCACATGACCGTTATATCAGCCCGTTCCAGACCCGTTATGCCAGCGATGAGATGCAGTACATCTTTTCGGAGGACAACAAGTTCAAGACCTGGCGCCGGCTCTGGATTGCACTGGCCCGGGCTGAGCAGCATCAGGGTCTGCCGATCACCGACGAGCAGATCGCCGAGCTCGAGGCCCACAAGGACGACATCAACTACGAGGTTGCCCAGGCGCGGGAGAAGGAGGTTCGCCATGATGTGATGAGCCACGTCTACGCCTATGGTGTGCAGTGCCCCAAGGCGAAGGGGATCATCCATCTGGGGGCGACCAGCTGCTATGTCGGGGACAACACCGACATCATCATCATGCGCCAGGGCCTTGCCGTCGTGCGCCGCAAGCTGATCAACGTCATCGCGCTGCTGGCGGATTTTGCAGAACAGTACCGCAGCATGCCGGCGCTGGCCTACACCCATCTGCAGCCGGCCCAGCTGACCACCGTCGGCAAGCGGGCGACCCTCTGGATCAATGAGCTGATGATGGACCTCGAGGAGGTCGAGCGGCGGATCAGTGCGCTGGCGCTGCTGGGCAGCAAGGGCACCACCGGCACCCAGGCGAGCTTTGTCGAGCTGTTCGATGGGGACGACGCCAAGATCAAGGCGGTGGAGCGGGAGATCGCGGCCGAGATGGGGTTTGACAAGGTCGTGCCGGTCTCGGGCCAGACCTACAGCCGCAAGGTGGACACAATGGTGCTGAACGTCCTCTCCGGGATCGCCCAGAGTGGGATGAAGTTTGCAAACGATCTGCGGATTCTGCAGAACTTCAAGGAGATGGAGGAGCCGTTCGAGGCGCACCAGATCGGCTCCTCGGCGATGCCCTACAAGCGCAACCCGATGCGGTGCGAGCGGATCTGTGCGCTGGCCCGCTACCTGATGGTGGACGTCCTCAACCCCGCCTTCACCGCCGGTACCCAGTGGTTTGAGCGGACGCTGGACGACTCGGCCAACAAGCGGATCGCGATGGCGGAGGGATTCCTCGCCGCCGACGCGATTCTGAACATCCTGCTCAACGTCTGTGACGGGCTGGTGGTCTATCCCAAGGTGGTGCACGCCCGGGTGATGAACGAGCTGCCCTTCATGGCGACCGAGAACATCATGATGCAGGCGGTCAAGAAGGGTGGCGACCGGCAGGAGCTGCATGAGCGGCTGCGCCAGCACTCGATCGCCGCCGGCAAGGTGGTCAAGGAGGAGGGCGGCAAAAACGACCTGATCGAGCGGGTGCTCGCCGACCCGGCCTTCGGCCTGACCGAAGAGGAGGTACAGCAGCTGCTGCAGCCCGAGGACTTCATCGGCCGCGCGCCTGCGCAGGTGGAGGAATACCTCGGCGAAGTGGTTCGCCCGATGCTGGAGCGCAACCGGGAGCTGCTCGGAGAGACCGCTCAGCTGAGCGTCTGACCTCTATTTGATCTTGTCACAGCAAAGCCCTTTCCGGAGAGGAAAGGGCTTTTTTGGAAAAAACGGAAAAAGCGTGAAAAAGCATCCTGAATATGAGATTTCTCATATACATGTCCCTGTGTGACGGATATAATTGAGGTCAGAACAGCTCCCCTGGAGCTTTTGGGCGTCGTGCATCCGTCCGCGCCGCCCAGAAATGACCTTCGGCGGAAGGAAAGAAAAAAGGAGGATTTGCGTGGGTACCAACAACGCAGGCCAGAAGAAAAAACTGATCACCGCAACTGTATTCACCTTTGTTTTCATGGCGGGGTATGCCCTCGGTTCCGGGATGCTGGGCACCCTGATGCCCCGAATCATCGAGTATTACAATCTCTCGCTCTCGGCGGCGTCCACCATCAACATCGCCAAGGAGGGCGGCAACACCGCCGCGATGATCTTTGCGCTGCTGATTGTCGACCGTCTGGACAAGAATCACCTGCTCGCCGTGATGGGGCTGAGCTTTGGCGCCGCGATTCTGCTCTTCGGCTTTGCGCCGGCCTTCGGTCTGCTGCTGCTCATCGAGCTGGTCATCGGCTTTTCCGGCGGCCTGCTGGACAATCTCTGTGCCACCTATGTCTCGGACCTCTATGGGGAGCGGCGGGCCCGGTTTGTCTCGATCCTGCACACCCTCTACGCGGTGGGCAATATGATCGGACCGAAGTTTGCGTCCTGGACCTATGCGATCGGCGGCTGGGTGCTCAGCTTTTTGATCAGCGGCACCGTGCTGGTGATTGCGGCGCTGCTCTTTATTCTGCTCACCCGTCTGGTCGGCGCACCGGCCTCGCAGGTCGAGGAGGGAGGCAGGAATGGGGAGAAACGAAGCATCCCCTACGGTCAGATCCTCAAAAATAAAAACCTCTGGTGGCTCTCGCTGGTCAGTCTTGCCTTCTCCAGCACCACCTATCTCATCGTCTGGCTGCCGACCTATCTGGACTGGCTGGATCCTGCGGTCTACACCACCAGTTTCTGCTCCAACGTCATGCTGGCCTACTCCTTCGGTATGCTGATCAGCCGAACCGGTCTGGCCGCCCTCTCGGAGAAGATGAGTACCGAGTTCTACGCAAAATGGTCCTGTCTGCTCAGTGCGGGGGTCTTTGCCGCCATGCTGATTCTCCGCCAGCCGATGGTCTGGATGGGCGGCATGTTCCTGTTCGGGGTGATCAGCGGCGCGAGTTACACCGCCCGTTTCGTCCTCTCCTGCCAGGAATGCCCTGAGTACAGTGCCACCGCGTCCGCCTTTACCGGCGTGTTCGGCGCGCTGGGCAACGCGCTGTTCGGCAGCGGCATCGGTGCGCTGGCGGATCTCGGCTACTACACCGAGGCGCATTACAGCATCATCATTGCACTGGTCATCGGATTTTTGGTCTTTGCGCTCTTCTACCGCTCGCCGCGGCAGCGCGCACAGAAGGCCTGAGAACAGAGAAAAAGGCTTTCGGGGAATCTTCCCGAAAGCCTTTTTTTATCAACCCTGTCGGGTGATATTCAGCTTTTCCCGGATGTAGTCGTCAATCTGATCGGCCGGCAGATGCAGCGAGAAGGAAAACTCCTCCGCCACGATCCGCTGCGCCTTCCGCAGCGTCTGCTGGTCGCCGGAAGAAAGACGATGCGTCCCTTCCTCCTCCCGCAGCAGCAGACAGCCGATCAGCAGCAACAGCTCTCGCTCATCCCGCCGCGTGAGGATGGCGGAAAACTGCTCCTCCCGCTCCCGGAAATCCGAGACCCAGGGGATGCTGTCCTGCCGGACGCTGAGGATGATTTGATCGATCTCCTCCTTTGAGAGGATCGGGTGCAGCTTGGCGAGCAGATCGGGATTGTCCACCGGCAGATAGACGCTGGACTCCGGCTGGTTCACCGGCCGCAGCAGATAGTAATCCCGCGCCTTGCCGTCCCCGAACTTCAGGGATTCAATCCCCTCAACCCGACAGATCCCCTGTGCGGTGTAGTTGACGTATTGCCCTTGTTCCGGCATTTTTGCCCCTCCTTTTCCTTTTCAGTATACCAGAAAATGGGCGAGAGAGGCAAAAGGCAATTTCGACAAAAATTGATTTGTTACCGCAGAAGATGAAAAAAGGCCCCCAAAGGGGGCCTTTTGTTATTCCACTACGGAACTGGATTCTTCCTGTTGCACGACCGGCTCTTCCGGGATGTTTTCTCCCCCGGTTCCGTCTCCGACAGGCGGGATCTCTGGATCAGGTGTCGTCGTGCCGGTATCCGGTGTGGGTGT
>DXIA01000158.1 GCA_019113125.1 Candidatus Pygmaiobacter gallistercoris
CGGTTGAGAAGATTCTGGTACTTGTGCAGCTGCTGACCCATCTGCTGCCACTTTCTGCGTCGGCGAACTTCAGCCAGTAAGCCATACTTCTTCATAACGCGGAGGATGGTTTTCGGATTGTGGTGGATTCCAACATTTCCTCCCAGCCACTGCCACATCCGTCGGTAGCCGTAGGTGTGGAAACATTTGTCTTGTTGCTGGCAGATCATTTCAGCAAGAGCCGCATCCTTTTGCGGACGCCTCATCCGTTTTACAAAGCTGTCGGTCAGATTGATCACCTTAATCTGGGGATCACCGAGCGCGTCGCGCAGCTGCTGCGCAGTGGCGACGGCGGCGGTATGCTCTGCCGCAAAAGCAGTCAGCGGCAGAATACCGAAGACCAGAATCAGGGCTGTCGCCAGCCCCAGCAGTCGATTGGACATTTTTCTCATCTGTCTTGACTTCCTTTCTTTTGCTCTCTGCAAAGGCATCCGCTTTACAGTCTCGCACATTATAAAGAAGATCAGATTTTTCTGTCAACCGATTTTGGTCAATTCTGGAATTTTATCCTCTGACAATATTTTACAATTTCTTCATCTTTGATTCATCGATGAAACATTTATCTATTATTAGATACAATTTTATATGTTGTGTTTTTATTGCTATTTCACAAAACATACACATTATTTTACATGTTTTTTCCAAATTTAATTATTTTTGATTAAAAAATAGTATCAAAATCAACATTTTTATTGACATTTGACAATTGAAATGATAGGATTTAGACACACCGGATGTCCCGGTTATAAAAATCGCAGATCAAGGTCATGCATTTTTTATCCATATCCCCTGAGACAAATGTATATCCGCATTTTCGCCCGGGCCGTCCGGACAAACTGCGGACAGACACAACGGGGCGGACCAACGATCGCGAACCGCTTAAAAGGAGAGAGCTAAATGAAAAAGGTACTTGCACTGATCATGGCAGCAGCACTCGCGCTGACGCTGGTCGCCTGCGGCGGCAATGGCAACAGTTCTTCTGGTGCTTCCGGCGGCAAGAAGGTCGGCATCTGCATCTATAAGTTTGACGACAACTTCATGACCACCTACCGCAACAAGCTCGAGGAGATCCTCAAGGCCAAGGGCTACGAGGTCTCGACCGTCGACGGCAACAACGACCAGGCCAAGCAGACCGAGCAGATCCAGACCTTCATCACCCAGGGCGTGGATGCTCTGATCATCAACCCGGTCATGACCTCTGCTGCCGAGCAGATTGTTCAGAAGGTCAAGGAGGCCGGCATCCCCACCGTGCTCATCAACCGCGAGCCGACCGAGGGCGAGATGGAATCCTATGACAAGATCGCCTATGTCGGCTGCGACGCCGCTCAGTCCGGCACCTATCAGGGCGAGCTGATCCTCGACACCCCGAATAAGGGCGACATCAACGGCGACGGCAAGGTCAGCTATATCATGATTCAGGGCGACCCCGAGAACGTTGACGCGAAACTGCGCACCGAGTATTCGGTCAAGGCGCTGACCGACGCCGGCGTCGAGGTCGAGCAGCTGGATATGCAGCGCGGCGACTGGGACCAGGAGAAGGGCCAGACCATCACCGCAAACGCACTGGCACAGTTCGGCGACAAGGTTGAGGTTGTCTTCTGCAACAACGACGCAATGGCGATGGGCGCCCTCGAGGCGATCAAGGCTGCCGGCCGCAAGGTCAATGAGGACATCTATCTGGTCGGTGTCGACGCGCTGGACGCTGCGCTGGACGCCATCTCCGCCGGCGAGATGACCGGTACCGTGCTCAACGACGCCGACTCGCAGGCCAACAAGGCGGTCGAGGTCATGGAGGAGCTGCTGGGCGGCAAGACCTTCACCCCCGAAGAGCAGCAGGTCTATGTTGACTATGTCAAGGTCAGCCCTGACAACGTGAGCGAGTTCATGACTGCTGACGACTCCGCTGCCGAGTAAGCAACACAACGAATAACAGGGTGCGTGTGCGCAGTGGGTGCACACGCACTTTTTGGGATTAAAAAGCAAGGGGGCCAGTCAATGTCTGAATATCGTTTGGAGATGCGCGATGTCGTCAAGACGTTCCCGGGCGTCAAGGCCCTGGACCACGCGCAGTTAAAACTGAAACCCGGCACCGTCCACGCCCTGATGGGAGAGAACGGCGCGGGCAAATCCACCCTGATGAAGTGCATGTTCGGCATCTACAAGATGGATGAGGGGCAGATCTTCTACGAGGGGGAACCGGTCACCATCAAGGACCCGCTGGACGCGCTCAACCGCGGCATCGCGATGGTGCACCAGGAGCTGCAGCCGATTCCCGAGCGCAGCGTCGCCGAAAACATCTTTGTCGGGCGGTATCCGCTCAAGAAACTGCTGGGATTTTATCCGATCATCGACCACAAGAAGATGTATGAGGACACCGCCCGTCTGCTCGAAGAGGTGCGGATGCCCTTTGACCCCAAGGCGAAACTGGGTTCTCTCTCGGTCTCTCAGATGCAGCTGGTCGAGATCGCCAAGGCGGTCAGCGCCAACTGCAAGGTGCTGATTCTGGACGAGCCCACCTCCTCGCTGACCGAGAACGAGGTGGAGGCGCTGTTCCGGATCGTCGAGGACCTGAAGGCCAAGGGGGTCTCGATCGTCTATATCTCCCACAAGATGGACGAGATTCTGCGGATCTCGGACGAGGTCACCATCATGCGGGACGGCCAGTACATCGGCACCTGGGAGGCAAAGGACCTGACCAACGACATGATCATCACCAAGATGGTCGGCCGCGAGCTGACCAATCTCTATCCGCCGCGGGAGAATGTCCCCGGTGAGGTGGTGTTCGAGGTCAAGGACTTCACCTCGATCAACCCGAAATCCTTCCGGGACGTCAGTTTCCAGCTGCGCAGGGGCGAGATCCTCGGCGTCGGCGGTCTGGTCGGCGCCCAGCGCACCGAGCTGATGGAGGGGTTATTCGGTATCCGCGCCCACTCCAAGGGGCACATCTATTATAAGGGCGAAGAGCTCAAGATCAACCGCCCGCGGGACGCCATCAAGCGCGGTCTCGCGATGCTGACCGAGGACCGGCGTGCGACCGGTATCATGGGGGTGCTGTCCATCGCGGACAACGTCGCAATCTCCTCGCTTGACAAGTATGTCGACGCCGGCATCGTGCTCAACAACCGCAAGATCGAAAAGCTGGTCGCCGACAATGTGGCGAAACTCTCGATCAAGACCCCGTCCAGCAAGACCCGGATCCAGTCGCTCTCGGGCGGCAACCAGCAGAAGGTGCTCATCAGCCGCTGGCTGGCCAATGACCCGGACGTCTTTATTCTGGACGAACCCACCCGCGGCATCGACGTGGGTGCGAAATACGAGATCTACTGCATCATCGCGGATCTCGCAAAACAGGGCAAGAGCATCATTATGATCTCTTCCGAGATGGGCGAGCTGATCGGTATGTCCGACCGGATTATGGTTATGTGTGACGGCAAGGTCACCGGTTTCATCGATGGGGATAAGGCCAATCAGGAGAACATCATGGAACTGGCCACCAAGTTTTCGTGAGGAGGACGCAACAATATGGAGAAAACAAAAAGCAGACTGAATGCGAAGTCAGTCACCAACTTCCTGTCGAACAACGCGATCACCCTGCTGATCCTGCTGATGGTGATCTATGTCGGGTTCAACAGCAGCAACTTCTTTACCTGGGACAATCTGAAGAACCTGATCTCGAACTCTTCCACCCGTTTCATCATCGCCTGCGGCGTCTCGGGCTGCCTGATCACCAAGGGTACCGACCTGTCGGCCGGCCGCGCGGTGGGTCTCGGCGCCTGCATCGCCGCCACCCTGCTGCAGAAGGTGGACTACGGTTCCCGTTTCTTCCCCAACCTGCCGGACGTCCCGGTCATCGTCGGCCTGTTGGCCGCGATGCTGATCTGCGGCGCTTTCGGCGCGATCAACGGCTGTGTCATCGCCTTTTTGAAGGTTCCCCCCTTCATCGCGACCCTCGGCATGCAGACCATCGTCTACGGCATCTGCCTGATCTACACCGGCGCGGACCCGATGGGCGGTTTTAAGTCCAGCTACACCAACCTCGGCAGCGGCACCACCCTCGAGCTGCCCAACCTGTTCTACTTTGCGCTGGTGATCGGCCTGTTCATCTGGTTCCTTTACAACAAGACCCGTCACGGCAAATACATGTACGCGATCGGCGGCAATGAGAGCGCGGCCTCGGTGGCCGGCGTCAACGTCCCCGCAACCCTGATCCGGATCTACTTCCTCGCCGCAATGCTCTATGGTCTGGCCGGTTTCCTGACCGGTGCCAAGACCGGCGGCGCCTCGGTCCAGACCGGCTACGGCTATGAGCTGGAGGCGATCGCGGCCTGCACCATCGGCGGCGTCTCGACCAACGGCGGTGTCGGCAGAGTCTCCGGCATCCTGATCGGCGTGCTGGTCTTCGAGATCCTCAAGATCTGCCTGCAGTTCCTCGGCGTCGACCCCTCCTACACCTTCATCGTGCAGGGCCTGGTCATCATCGTCGCGGTTGCGCTCGACCTGCGCAAGTATCTGGCGAAGAAATGAGTGAACCGGAGAAGAACACACAGCAGGACAGCCAGCCACAGTTCAAGGGCTGGAAGGAGCGGTTGTACGATCGCTTTCCCTTCAGTCTGCGCACGCTGGACCGCATCATCGGGGTTCTGATTGCCCTGATTATCCTTTTTATCCTGCTGGGCATGCTCAAGACCAGAATGGGCTGAGCAGTTTTAAAACAAAGCACGGGGCGAAATCCCAAGGATTTCGCCCCGTTTTTCTGTCATCTGTTCAGCGGCGCATCGACTCAAGCTGGTCCAGGGCACGCATCGCGCCCTTTTCCGCCTTCTTCATCATCTTTTTGATTTCCTTCTTGTTTTCGCTGGCAACCCAGCTGCCCATCGCACCGGCAGCCATTCCGGCAACCATTCCGATCGCCGCAGCCCGCATGGTCTCTCCCCTGTGTGACATATCTTGTTCCCCCTTTGTGATAATCCCCCCTCAAGAGGGGCTCGGCATTAGTCTGCCCTGTACCGCAAAGGGTATACCGCCGCAGTTGCTGGTGATTTTTGTCTTTTGACCTCTTTTTGCAAAGACAAAAAAGGGTTTTGTTTTTTTTCGGGATGCGGTATAATAGGGAACGTAAAATTATCGCGCCAATGGCGCGCAAATCGGCGCCCCGGCCCTTGGGGGGTGCTCTCGATTGAGGTGGAAATTTGAAGCGCATTCTCTGTATTCAGGATCTTGCGGTCGTCGGCCGCAGCAGCCTTGCGGCGGTTTCGCCGGTTCTCTCGGCGATGGGGCACCAGTGTTGTCCCCTTCCGGTTGCGCTCTATTCCAGCCACACCGGCGGATTTGATCCGGTGGAAAAGCTGGATGCCGGCGCTTTTGCCGCCGCCTCCCTCGCCGCATGGCAGGCGCAGGAGATTGGCTTTGACTGCATTTATACCGGATATCTGTGCAGCGCGGCGCAGGCACAGATGGCAAAACAGCTGATGGAACGGTGTCCCACCGCTCTCAAGGTGACCGATCCCGCAATGGCGGACGGCGGAAAACTCTACCGCGGCGTCACTGAAGAGATGGCGGCCGCAATGGCGGATCTGTGCACCGCCGCCGATCTGATCACCCCAAATATCACCGAGGCGGTTTTGCTTGCCGGCTGGGAATACCGGGACCGGTACAGCGTGACGGAACTCGAGCAGCTTTGCGGCCTGCTCGCGGATCGCTATGGTGCACAGGTCATCATCACCGGCGCACCGGCGGAAGGGGGACGGATGCTCTGCGTCGGACAGGGCAAGGCATCCTGGGAGCATTTTACCCTGACCTGCAGCTATGTGGATGCCGTCTACCCCGGCACCGGCGATCTGTTCTGCGCGGTGACCACCGGTGCGCTGCTGCGGGGCAACGCGCTGCAGAGTGCGGCCGAGCTGGCGCTCCGGTTTGTTGAGAACGCGGCTCGGGTAACCTATGCCGCCGGGGAGGATCCCCGGTTCGGTCTCGCCTTTGAGCCGCTGCTGAGCGAACTGGTGCCCCAGAAAGAGGATCTGCAATGGGTACGCTGAACATCGTGCTGATCGAGCCGCAGATCCCGCAAAACACCGGCAACATCTCCCGCACCTGTGCGGTGACCGGTGCCCGGCTCCACCTCGTCGGCCCGATGGGGTTCGTCATCACCGACCGGCAGCTCAAACGGGCGGGGCTGGATTATTGGGATCTGCTGGATATCACGCTGTATTCCGACACTGCGGACTTCTTCGCCCGCAACAAGGGGCCGTTTTTCTACTTCACCACCAAGGCGCAGCACCGGTATACCGACATCAAGTATCCCGACGGCGCCTATCTCGTGTTTGGCCGGGAGGATCGCGGACTGCCCGAATCGCTGCTGTTCCAGCATCCCGACGACTGCGTGCGGCTGCCGATGCTGCGCCATCCGCACGCGCGCAGCCTGAATCTGTCCAACACGGTTGCCATTGCGGCCTATGAGGTACTGCGGCAATGGGATTTTGAGGGCCTGGCGGACACCGGGTCGCTGACCGCCTATGACTGGGCTGATGCGCCCTGCGGCGGCTCCAGTCTGGAAGGAGGAACATTGAGCGAATGAGAAAATATCTGGTTCTGACCGATTCCACCTGTGACATTCCGGAGGAACTGGTGCAGAAATACGGCATTGAGGTATTGAGTTTCACCATCACGCTGGACGGCAAGGAATACACCGAGCGCAAGGACCTGACCCCGGAACAGTTTTACAAGCTGCTGGATGAGGCAAAGGGAATGCCGACCACCGCCCAGATCACCCCGATGACCTTTGTTGAGACCTTCGAGCGGTATGCCGCCGAAGGGGTGGAGGATCTTCTGTATGTCTCGATCAACTCGACCGGCAGCAGCACCCATGACAACGCGGTGTTTGCCGCCAAACAGTACGCCGAGGAGCACCCCGACTCAAAGATGCAGATCTACATCGTCGACAGCCACACCTATTCGATGGGATATGGCCGTTTTGTGCTCCGCGCCGCGGAAAAGCTCGCCTCCGGCGCCGCGATGCCGGAGGTGGTGGACTACCTCAACGAGCGGTTTTCCCGGGTGGAGATCGTCCTGTCGGTCCACAGCCTCAAGATCATCAAGCGCAGCGGGCGGATCTCGGCGGCGGCGGCCTTCGCGGGTGAGCTGCTGGGGCTGCGGCCGATCATCACCCTGATCGGCGGCAAGACTGAGGTGGTGCAGAAGGTACGGGGGGACGCCAAGGTGCTGCCCGCCCTTGCCGCTTACCTCAAGGCGCATGCCGGGGACCGCAGCCCCTACATGATCGGCGGCACCAAGGGAACCGGCGACCGGCAGGGGGATGCCCGCCAGCTCGCAAAGCTCTGCGAAAAGGAGATGGGGTATCCGCCCGAGAGCATCTTCCCGCTGGGCGCGGCGGTGACCAGCAACACCGGAACCGATGCGATCGCACTGGTCTATCTGCGCGGCGCAGACGCATAATCAACCCGACAAATTGCCGGAGCGGCGGATGCCGCATCCCGGCTTTTTTTGAAAGAGGCGTTTGGAAATGAAAAGGTACACGGTGGCTGCAAGCTGGGTGGTTCTGGGCGTTGCCCTTGCGGCGGCGCTGCTCTGCCTGCCAACCCTGCCAAATCGGATCCCGATCCACTGGAATGCCGCGGGGGAGATCGACGGCTGGGGTGGCCGGCTGACCGCGCTGCTGCTGCCGGCGGTGGGGCTCGGGCTGAACCTGCTGTTCGCGCTGCTGCCCAAAATCGATCCCCGGCGAAAGAACTATGCCTGGTTTGACACGGCCTATGGAGCATTTCGGCTGATCTTTGCTCTCTTCTGGCTCGGACTGGTGCTCTTCACCCTGGTCAGCGCCTACCGGCCGGCCGCGCTGACCGGCCGTCTGCTCCTCGCCGCCGTAGGTGCGCTTTTCTGTGGGCTGGGCGCCTGTATGCCTCGTTTTGCACCGAATTATTTTGTCGGAATTCGAACCCCCTGGACCCTCGACAGCGAAACGGTCTGGCGCCGCACCCATCTGCTGGGTGGACGGATCTGGTTTTTCGGCGGTCTTGTCTGGATGCCGGCCGGCCTGCTGCTGCCCTCCAGTTTCCTCCTGCCGGCTCTGGCAGCGCTGATCGTGCTGCTGGCCATTGTCCCCTGCGCGGCGAGCTATCTTTACTGGCGACGGGACGGTGGAAAATCGGACTGAAACCGCCCGGACAACTTGTTTTTACGGGCAGGATCGGTTATAATAGATTTGTTACAGAATTAACAAGCATTACCCGCCGGGAGCGGGTCTGTAACCGATCGTCACCAACCTGAAATCACAATCTATGGGGGTAGAGCAATATGCTGGTAAATGCGAGCGAAATGCTGAAAAAAGCAGTGGCCGGCCACTATGCGGTGGGCCAGTTCAACATCAACAATCTCGAGTGGACCAAGTCGATCCTGCTGACCGCAGAGGAGATGAAGGCCCCGGTCATCCTGGGTGTCTCTGAGGGCGCCGGCAAATATATGACCGGTTTCACCACCGTCGCTGCGATGGTCCGCGCGATGGACAAGTCCCTTGGCATCACCGTGCCGGTGGCACTGCACCTCGATCACGGCACCTATGACGGGGCGAAGGCCTGCGTCGCGGCCGGTTTCACCTCGATCATGTTCGACGGCAGCCACTATCCCATCGACGAGAACGTCGCCAAGACCACCGAGCTGGTCAAGTTGGCGCATGACAGCGGTCTCTCGATCGAGGCCGAGGTCGGCTCGATCGGCGGCGAAGAGGACGGCGTGATCGGCGCCGGCGAGGTCGCGGATGCCGACGAGTGCAAGCGGATCGCGGATCTCGGCATCGACTTCCTGGCCGCCGGTATCGGCAACATCCACGGCGTCTATCCCGCCAACTGGAAGGGCCTTGACTTCGACGCACTGGCCCGCATCAAGGAGAAGATCGGCGATCTGCCGCTGGTTCTGCACGGCGGCACCGGCATCCCGGCCGACATGATCAAGACCGCCATCAGCCTCGGCGTCGCGAAGATCAATGTCAACACCGAATGCCAGCTCTCCTTCGCCGCGGCCACCCGCACCTACATCGAGGCGGGCAAGGACCGCGAGGGCAAGGGCTTTGACCCCCGCAAGCTGCTGGCCCCCGGCGCCAAGGCGATTCAGGATACTGTTCGGGAGAAGATCGAGCTGTTTGGCTCCGCGAACAAGGCCTGAATTTCGGATTGAGAATAAAAAAAGGATGCCTGTTAGGTGTGTCAGGATAAGAAAACGCAACTTCCCTGCGGGAAGTTTAGTTCTGCCGTAGAATTTTGGCGTAGAAAGCACTCAGAGCGGCCCCCCAAGCCACCAAGGCTTGAGGGGCCGCTCTTTGCACTTTCTCCATCCAAAATTCTGAGGCAGAACTGCGAGACACCGTAAAAAGGTCGATTTTGATGCGGGTGCAAGGAAAAACGCCGAAGGCACCCTTTGTGGTTGTCGAGACGTTTTGACGCCGCAGCCGCGCAAAAGCGGCCTTTTTACGGCGTTGTTTTCTTATTCTGCCACACCTTTTGCTGTTCGGTGTTTCGGCGTGAAAATTCCGGTTGAGAAGATTCTGGTACTTGTGCAGCTGCTGACCCATCTGCTGCCACTTTCTGCGTCGGCGAACTTCAG
>DXIA01000159.1 GCA_019113125.1 Candidatus Pygmaiobacter gallistercoris
CCTCTATGTCAAGAGCATGCTGGACGCCGTCGGGGCGATCGTCCTCGGGGCGAGTTTCGGGGTCGGGGTCTGTTTCTGCGCGGTGCCGCTATTGCTCTACCAGGGCGGACTCACCCTGCTCGCCGGGCTGCTCGAGCCCTACCTGCAGGGGGCGCTGCTGGACGAGATCTGCATGGTCGGCTATGCGATGGTCGCCTGCATCGGGATCAACTTCATCAGCAAGGAGGCGAAGATCAAGACCTCCAACCTGCTGCCGGCGCTGCTGGTGCCGGTGGTCTGGGCCGGCATGCAGGGCCTGATCGGCTGAAAAGAGGGCGGCGCGGAAAAATTCCGCGCCGCCCCTTTTCTTTTTTTGAAAGAATTGTTACAAAAGTGTTTCAAAAATGAAAGGATTTTTTGAAAAAAGAAAAAAATTTTGGACAAAACAGCTAAGGAAAGTCTATGTTTTTATGCAAAACGTTGTAAAACCCCGCCATTGCATAAACCCATCCGGTTGGCTTATAATTTGCAGCAATCTCCCCGGCAGGGAGGGGAAAAAAGAGAGAGGAATCGCTGCCGGGGGGAATTTTTGAAGATAACAGGAGGTAATGGGTATGAAACGATTTTTCAGCATGGCATTGGCGGTTTTGATGGCCCTGTCGCTGGTCGCCTGCGGCGGCGATTCCAGCTCCGCTGCCGGCGGCTCTTCGTCCGCTGCGGGGGAAGGCGGAACCATTAAGGTCGGCCTGCTGGCCAATACCTCTGATGCGAACGCGAACTACGGCAATGCGGTCAAGAACGGCGCGATGCTCTACATCGATGAGATCAACGCCGCGGGCGGGGTCAACGGCAAGCAGATCGAGGTCATCGCCTACGACGACAAGGGGGATGCGACCGAGGCGGTCACCGCCTTCAACCGTCTGGTGGACGACGGGGTCACCGCCGTCATCGGCGGCGTGCTGACCGGCACCACCATCGCGGTCGCGGATGAGAGCTACGCGATCGGGATGCCCCAGATCACCGCCAGCGCGACCGCGCCCGGCGTCACCCTGCTCGATCCCGAGGACGAGAGCGCCGGCATCCGGGACAACGTCTTCCGCGCCTGCTTTATCGACCCGTTCCAGGGCGAGAAGATGGCCGAGTACGCCGCCGAGAAACTCGGCGCCAAGACCGCCGCCGTCATCTTTGAGACCGGCAGCGACTACTCCGAGGGACTCAAGGACGCCTTCGTCGCAAAGTGCGCCGAGCTGGGCATCACCGTCACCAACGAGGAGGCCTACGCCAACGGCGACGTCGACTTCAAGGCCCAGATGACCAACATCGCGAATTCCAACCCCGACGTGGTCTTCAGCCCGAACTACTATGAGGACGACGGCACCATCGTCACCCAGGCCCGGCAGGTCGGCTACGAGGGCACCTTCCTCGGCGGCGACGGCTGGAGCGGTGTCACCGGCTATGCCGCCGCCGCGGCCCTCGAGGGAACCGTCTACTGCTCGGCCTACGCCGGCGACGCCGACTTCGAGGCCGCCTACGCCGAGACCTACGGCGAGGATGTGCCCAACATGTTCGCCCCCCTCGGCTACGACGCCGCGATGCTGATGGTCACCGCCATCGCGAAGGCGGAGGAGCAGGGCCTTGAGACCGGCTCGGACGAGTACAAGGCCGCCATCATCGAGGCGCTGGCCGCCACCGACGGGGTCAAGGGGGTCACCGGCACCTACAAGTTCGACGAGTTCAACAACCCGATCAAGGACGCAGCGATGATGAAACTGGTGAACGGCGAAGAGGTCTTCACCGAGATGTTCTGATCCGGCAAAGCGTCCAACTGAAGAGACAAAACAGGAGAACTATGCGGGGGGAGCGCCTCCCACCGCATAGTTTCTTGTTATCTTTTGGAACCAAAAAAAAGCATGCGCCGCGCACAGCGCGGCGGGAAAGCGAGGCGCGCAAGATGGCGTTTTTCTCGACATTGTTCAGCCAGATCGTCAACGGGCTGCAGTCCGGCTCGATCTACGCGCTGGTGGCGCTGGGGTACAGCATGGTCTACGGCATCATCATGCTGCTCAACTTCGCCCACGGCGATATCATCATGGTGGGGGCCTATGTGGTCTGGATGTCGATGACCAGTTTCGGGCTGCATCCGCTGCCCTCCATCCTGCTGGCGGTGGTCGTCAGCACCCTGCTCGGGGTGGTGATCGAGAAGGTCGCCTACGCGCCGCTGCGCTCCTCCCCCCGGCTCTCGCTGCTGATCACCGCGATCGGCATCTCGTTTCTGCTCGAAAACGGCTTTCAGCTGATCTTCGGCGCCGGGGCCAAGGTGGTGCCCACCCTGATCGAGGGGCCGACCTTCGACGTTCTGGGGGCGAGCGTGAGCACCCCGGCGCTGGTCACCCTCGCGGTGACGGTGGTCATCATGATCGGGCTCACCCTGCTGGTCCAGAAGACCAAGCTCGGCCGGGCGATGCGGGCGGTCAGCGAGGACATGGGCGCCGCCCAGCTGATGGGGGTCAACATCAACACCACCATCTCCTTCACCTTCGCCCTCGGCTCCGCCCTCGCGGCGGTCGCGAGCGCGCTCTACCTCTCCTCCTACGCCCAGGCCTCCCCCACGATGGGCTCGATGCTGGGGCTCAAGGCGTTTGTCGCGGCGGTGCTCGGCGGCATCGGCAGCCTGCCCGGCGCGATGCTCGGCGGTTTTGTCATCGGTCTGGCCGAGGCGCTGGTCTCGGCGGCGGGGCTCTCGGTCTGGAAGGACGGGGTGGTCTTCGCGATCCTCATCGTCGTGCTGCTGGTGCGGCCCAGCGGGCTGCTCGGCAAGCCGATGAAGGAAAAGGTCTAAGGGGGTGTACCGGATGAAACAGAGTGTCAGAACCATCCCGATGCCGGTGCGCTACCTGATCAACACGGTGCTCATCGCGCTGTTTGTCTTCGGCTCGACCGCCTTCGTCACCGGCGGCGGGGTCTCAAACTACATCTCCAAGGTGCTGATGGTCATCGGCATCAACATCATCCTCGCGGTCTCGCTCAACGTCGCGACCGGCTACCTCGGCCAGCTGCCGCTGGGCCACGCCGGATTCATGGCGGTCGGGGCCTACACCGGCGGCATCTTTCTCAAGGCGGCGGGGGCGGATCAGGCGGCCGGGGTCTCCTACGGGGTGCTGGTGGTCGCGGCGCTGCTGCTGTCCGGCCTCGTCGCCGCCCTCTTCGGCATCGTCATCGGGGTGCCGGCGCTGCGGCTGCGGGGGGACTACCTCGCGATCATCACGCTGGGTTTCGGCGAGATCATCCGGGTGGTGCTCACTAACATCGACGGGGTGCTCGGGTTCAAGCTGACCTACGGCGCGTCGGGGCTCAAGCGGATCCCCAAGATCACCAGCTACTTCAACGTCCTGGTCTGCGTCGTGCTGACCTGTCTGGTGATCCATCTGATCATGAAGTCCCGCCACGGCCGGGCGATCCTCGCGATCCGGGAGAACGAGATCGCCGCCGAGAGCTGCGGGGTGCGGACCACCTATTATAAGGTGATGGCCTTCACCCTCTCGGCCTTCTTCGCCGGGGTGGCCGGCTGTCTCTACGCGGGGTACCTGGGCAGTCTGCAGCCCACCACCTTCGGCTTTATGAAGTCGATCGAGATCCTGGTCATGGTGGTGCTCGGCGGCATGGGCTCGATGCTCGGCTCGGTCCTCTCGGCGATCACCCTCACCGCGCTGCCCGAGGCGCTGCGCGCGTTTGAGGACTACCGGATGGTCGCCTACTCGCTGGTGCTGGTCATCGTGATGATCTTCAAACCCACCGGGCTGATGGGGCAGTACGACTTCTCCCTCTCCCGGCTGCTCGAAAAGCTGCTCAATCTGGGCAGAAAGAAGGAGGGCTGACCCGTGGCAAAGACAAGGGAAAAGCTGGTCCCGGTCGAGGGGGGCATCATCCCCGAGCGGGACGCCGGTGTGCCGCCGGTGCTCGAGGCACGGCACCTCGGCATCGATTTCGGCGGGCTGACCGCGGTGGACGACTTCAACTTCATCATCGGAAAAACCGAGATCGGCGGGCTGATCGGCCCCAACGGCGCCGGCAAGACCACCATCTTCAACCTGCTGACCAACGTCTACCAGCCCACCCGGGGCAAGATCCTGATCGGCGGGGTGGACACCCGGGGCAAAAAGACCTACGAGGTCAACCGGATGGGGATCGCCCGCACCTTTCAGAACATCCGGCTGTTCAAGGCGCTGCCGGTGCTGGACAATGTGCTGATCGGGATGCAGGGGGCGTCGGGCTACCGCCTGCCCTCGGCGCTGCTGCGGCTGCCCTCCTACTGGAAACAGGAGAAAGCGGCGCGGGAGAAGGCCCTCTCGCTGCTCGCGATCTTCGGGATGGAGTCGCTCGCCGACACCCCCGCCGGCAGCCTGCCCTACGGCGCACAGCGGCGGCTCGAGATCGTGCGGGCCCTCGCCACCGACCCGAAGGTGCTGCTGCTGGATGAGCCGGCGGCCGGCATGAACCCCGCCGAGACCGCCGAGCTGATGGAGAACATCCGCAAGATCCGGGATGAGTTCAAGATCGCGGTGGTCCTCATCGAGCACGACATGAACCTCGTCATGGGGATCTGCGAGGGGATCGCGGTGCTCAACTACGGCCAGATCATCGCTAAGGGCACCCCGGAGGAGATCCGGAACAACCCGCTGGTGATCGAGGCCTATCTCGGCAGAAAGGAGGGGGCGGCCGGATGCTGAAGGTAGAGGGAATCGACGTCTTTTACGGCAACATCCACGCGGTGCGGCAGATCTCCTTCTCGGTCGCCGAGGGGGAGATCGTCACCCTGATCGGGGCAAACGGCGCGGGCAAGAGCACGATTCTGAACACCGTGTCCGGCCTGCTGCGGCCGAAGGCCGGCACCGTCACCTTCGAGGGGCGGCGGATCGACCATCTGCCCCCTCACAAGGTACTGACCCTCGGCCTCGCGCAGGTGCCGGAGGGGCGGCGGATCTTCGCCCGGATGACGGTGGAGGAGAACCTCGAGATGGGGGGCTACACCCGGCCGGGATCCGAGAGCGCCGACGCGCTGGCGCGGGTCTACGAGCAGTTCCCCCGCCTCGCCGAGCGGCGCCGGCAGATCGCCGGCACCCTCTCCGGCGGCGAGCAGCAGATGCTCGCGATGGGCCGGGCGCTGATGGCAAAGCCGAAACTGCTGATGCTGGATGAGCCGAGCATGGGCCTCGCCCCGCTGCTGGTCGAGCAGGTCTTCGAGATCATCGGCCGGCTGCACAAGGCGGGCACCACCATTCTGCTGGTCGAGCAGAACGCCCAGATGGCCCTCTCGATCGCCGACCGGGCCTATGTGCTCGAGACCGGCCGGATCGTGATGGAGGGCAGGGCGGCCGCGCTGCTCGAGGACGACAAGGTCCGCAGCGCCTATCTCGGCAGCTGATCAAACTGGAGACAAAAAAAGACGGGATCAAGGTGTGGCAGAATAAGAAAACGCAACTTCCCTGCGGGAAGTGAAACTTTCCTTTGGAAAGTTACGTTCTGCCGTAGAATTTTGGCATAGAAAGCACTCAGAGC
>DXIA01000160.1 GCA_019113125.1 Candidatus Pygmaiobacter gallistercoris
GACGTTTTGACGCCGCAGCCGCGCAAAAGCGGCCTTTTTACGGCGTTGTTTTCTTATTCTGCCACACCTAATCCTGTGCGGTTTCTTTTTATTCTGAGCTGTTTTGGGAGAGGAAACATCCCTCCTCATGCGACTCGATCACCCCGACCGCCTGCAGATAAGCATAGAGGATCGTGCTGCCCACAAACCGCATGCCCCGCTTGTTCAGATCTGCGGAGATTGCGTCCGACAGAGGAGAGCGGGTCTTTTCCCGCTCATGGATGATCTTCCCCCCGGTCCAGTGCCAGAGATAGTCTGAAAAGCTGCCCCACTCACGCTGAATCTCGAGAAAAATCCCCGCATTTTTCACCGCCGCATCGATCTTGCGCCGGTTGCGGATGATGCCGGCATCGGCGCAGAGCGCCTGTCGTTTCTCCTCCCCGTATCTGCTGACCAGCACCGGGTCAAAGTCATCGAACGCCCGGCAAAATGCCTCCCGCTTGTTCAGCACGCATTCCCAGGAGAGCCCCGCCTGAAAGGATTCCAGCACCAGCATCTCGAACAGTTTTCGGTCCTGTCGAACCGGGACGCCCCACTCATGGTCGTGGTAGGCGAGATACCGCTCATTCTTCGGGTTTGCCCACCGGCAGCGCCGGAGGCCATCCGGCCACTCCATCCTAGTCGCTCACCTCGTCTCACCGGTCAATCGGGTACTTCGGCAGCACCGCCGCCTCTGCAAAATTCTCCATGTCCAGCGTCAGATTCGGGTTGTAGAACGGATCCTGCAGCAGCGCATCGCCATACCGCCCTTTCAGCCGCGCCTGTTCCCCCTCAAACCGCTCCTTCGCCGCGCCCTGCAGATCCAGACCGCGGCTCTTGCTCTCGCAGTGGTAGGCCTCGGCGAACGGGGTGAAGAGATTGTGCAGCCCGGCACGGCGCAGCCGCAGGCAGAAGTCGACATCGTTGAAGGCGACGGCGAACGACTCATCCAACCCATTCACCAGATCGTAATGTTCGGTGCGGATCATCAGCATCGCCGCGGTGACCGCGGAGAACTCCTGCACGGTGGCAAGCCGAAACATGTAACCGCTGTGCCCCCGCTTTGCATATTTGTGGCTGTGTCCGGCATAGCCGCCGAGGCCGGTGATGACCCCCGCGTGCTGGATGGTATTGTCTGGATAATAGAGCATCGCGCCGACCGCGCCGACCTCCGGCTGCTGGGCGAGCATCAGCATCTGCTCGATCCAGTCGGGGCTGATGATCTCGATGTCGTTGTTGAGCAGCACCAGATAGTCCCCACCCGCGCTGCGGCGGCCGAAGTTGTTGATGGCCGAGAAGTTAAATCCGCCCTCGTACCGCACCACCTTCAGATTCTCGTGCGCGGCCTGCTGTTCTTCATAAAACCGGAAGGTCTCGGGCTGGGTGGAGTTGTTCTCGATGACAACGACCTCAAACCGTTTCCAGCTGGTCTTGGCGTAAACGCTCTCAAGGCAGCGTCTCAGCTCCTCAACATGATCCATGTTTGGAATCAGGATCGAGACCAGCGGCTCACCGGCAATCTCGTAATCGACCCGGTAGGTGGAGGGGAAGAGACCATCCTCTGCATGGCCGGCAACGCCGACCCGGGCGAGATGGGCATCGATCGCCCGCTTTGCCGCGGCGGTGACATAGGGCTTTGCGCCCACACCGCCGCTGGTGCTGCCCTCATGCACCCGCCAATAATAGAGCACCCGCGGGATGTGGCGGATTTTTTTTGCCGTCTCGGTCAGCCGAAAAAAGAGATCGTGGTCCTGGCTGCCGTCAAACTCGGCGCGCAGCCCCCCCACCTGCCAGAACCGCTCGGCCGGGAAAGCGGCGATGTGGCAGATATAGTTGCAGCCCCGCAGATCATAGACCGAATAGTCCGGCTTGAAGTGACCGGCGCGCGGGCGCAGGTAATCCCCGCCGAACAGCGCCTCATCGCTGTAGATGAAGTCCGCTCCCTCTGCCGCCGCCTTCGCCAGTTCATAGCAGGCGTTCGGGGAGAGAATGTCGTCGTGATCGGCCAGCGCCAGATAGCTGCCGGTCGCCATCTTCGCCGCCGCATTGGTGTTCTCGCTGATGCCGGCGTTCCGGTCGAGCCGCTGATAGCGGATCCGGTCGCTGCGGCAATCGGCGACAATCTGCCGGACATCGCTGTGGTCGGAATCGCTGGCATCCGCAAGGCAGAGCTCGCAGTTCTCATAGCTCTGAGCCAGAAAGCTGGCCAAAAACTCCCTGAGATACTGCGGGTTGGTGTTATACAGCGCAGTGCAGATGCTGATCTTCGGCCAGCCCGCAGTGTCCTCCCGTCGCTCCCGCTCCAGCTCTGCGCGGGGAGGCAAAAAGCGCCCTTTCTTGCTGCGCAGCCGCCGCCGGGCAAACCCCGCCGCACGGCGCAGGGTGAAGCCCAAGCCGTCCTCCCGCACCATTTTGAAAAAGAGGCGAAAGAGTTCCCGAAACCGTTTGAGTTGCTGCATAATTGCTCCTTCAAGATCTTACAAAGCAGGGCGGTCCACTGGGCCGCCCCGCATTGACTTATTTGTATCCGTAATTCTCGTATTTCAGTGTAAAATGGGGGTTGTAATAGGGGTCACCCGCCCGGAGCAGCGCGGCGTACTTCTGCCGGAACCGCTCCCTCTCCCCCGCATACCGCCGGGCGTTGGGGCCCTCGGTGTCAAGGCCGCGGCTCTTGCTCTCGTAATGGTACGCCTCGGCATAGGGGGTGAAGACATTCAACAGTCCCCGCTCCCGCAGCCGCAGGCAGAAATCGACGTCGTTGTAGCTGACTGCAAAGTTCTCCTCATCCAGTCCGCCGAGTTCCCGATAGAGCGACGCTTTGACCATCAGGCAGGCGCCGGTGACCGCGCTCATATTCTGCGCGGTGGACAGCCGGTAAAGGTCCCCGAGATTCTCCCGCGGCAGTCCCTTGTGGCTGTGGCCGGCGCTGCCGCCGATGCCGATGAAGACGCCGGCGTGCTGAATCGTGTCGTCCGGGTAGTAGAGTTTCGCCCCCACCGCCCCGACATCCGGCCGCTGGGAATACATCAGCAGCTCGCTGATAAAGTTGTCCGACAGCAGCTCGACATCGTTGTTGAGCAGCAGCAGCTGGTCTCCCTCTGCCTGCTGCGCCCCGAAATTGTTGACGGCGGAATAGTTGAAGGGGCCTTCATACCGCACCATCCGGCAGTTGCCGTACCGGGAGAGCTCCTTTTGATAAAAATCAAAGGTCTCCCGCTCGGTGGAGTTGTTCTCGAGGATGAGAATCTCAAGGTTGTCATACCCCGCCCGTTTCGCAAGGCTGTCCAGGCAGCGGCGCAGATCTTCGATGTGATCCTTGTTTGGAATCATGACGGTGACCAGCGGATGTCCGGTCAGCGCATACCGGATGCGGTAGCTGCCCGGCCCCTTCTCCTGCGCCTCAACCGCACCTCTGAGACCGAGCCGGTCAAGCTGGGCCGCAACCGCCGCCCGCCCCGCCTCGATCGCATAGGGTTTTGCCGAGATATCGCTGGCGGTGGATTTTGCGTGGCTGCGCCAGGCATAGAGCACCTTGGGGATATGATGCACCCGTTTTGCCTTCTCGGTCAGCCGGAGAATCAGGTCAAAATCCTGCGCGCCGTCATACCTGCTGCGCTCTCCCCCGCCCGCCTTTTCGAGCAGGCTGCGCCGAAAGGCGGACAGATGGGTGATATAGTTGCATCCGCGCAGCGTATCCGGCGAAAAATCCGGTTTGAAATGGTACTCCCGCAGCTTTTTGAGGTCTGCGCTGAGCACAATCTCATCGCTGTAGATAAAATCCGCGCCGGTCTCATTCACCGCTTTTGTCAGCTCGAACAGCGCATTCGGCCAGAGCAGGTCGTCATGGTCCAACAGTGCAATGTAGTCCCCGCCCGCCTCCGCAAGGCCGATATTGGTATTGCCCGAAATGCCGCCGTTCTTCGCCACCCGCACATAGTTGATCCGGTTGTCCTTCAGCGCGCGGCAGTACGCCCCCACCTCGGCATGCTCTGCGTCGCTGGCGTCTACCAACACCAGTTCCAGCCGCCGGTAGCTCTGCTCCAGCACGCTGCGGATCATCTGTTTGAGGTAGGTCATCGGGGTGTTGTAGAGCGGCACCACAACGCTGAACCGCGGCATCACCGGCAGCTTGGTAAAGCGCTGGGCGCGCAGCTCCCGTTTGAGGGGAATGTCCGCCCGGTGCTGCCAACTCTCCCGCCCGAACATCAGATTGACCCGGAATGCCGCCTCCCGCCAGGTTGCCTCCACCCCGCGGGTGGCCAGACAGTGGACACCGCGCACCGCGAGGTTCCAGGCCTTGGCCGGGACGAGGTTGCGCCGGACCGCTTTGCCGACGCTGTCCTGTTCCTCCGCTGCCGGATGAGAAACGGGCTCTCTGCTCATGCTCCTGCTCCTCCCAGCGACTTATAGGCGGCACAGACCTCCTCGGCCGCGCCGTCCATCTTGATCTGGCCGTGGTCCAGCCAGGCGACCCGGTTGCACAGCCGCTCGATCTGATCGATCGAATGGCTGACAATGAGCACCGTGGTGCCGCCGCTCATCAGCTCCCGCATCCGCTCCTCACATTTTTTCTGGAACAGAAAATCGCCCACCGACAGAATCTCGTCGGCGATCAGTACGTCCGGCTTTGTGACGGTGGCGATCGCAAAGGCAATCCGGGCCACCATGCCGGAGGAGTAGTTTTTCAGCGGCACATCGAGAAAGTTGCGCAGCTCGCTGAAATCGACGATCTCATCAAACTTCGCGTTGATAAAGGCCGGCTCCAGCCCCAGCACCGCGCCGTTGAGGTAGATGTTCTCCCGCGCGGTGAGGTCCATGTCAAACCCGGCGCCAAGCTCGATCAGCGGCGCGATGCTGCCCCGCACCACCGCCGTGCCGGCAGAGGGCTTGAGCACCCCCGCCACGATCTTGAGCAGGGTGGACTTGCCGCTGCCGTTGAGCCCGACCAGACCGTAGACGTCCCCCTTCTCCACCGTCAGCGAGACGTGTTTGAGGGCGTAAAACTCCTCAAACTTGAGGGTTCCCTTGACCCGTTTGATAAAGTATTCCTTGAGGTTGTCGACCCGTTCCTTGGCCATGTTGAACCGCATCGAAACATCCCGCACCTCGATCATGCTCATATCCGAAACTCCCTTTTCTCAGATATACAGGACAAAGCGGTCCTGCGTTTTTTTGAAGAGCAGCAGCCCCAGCACCATCGCCACGAAGGCAGAAAGGCAGGTGCCGATCCAGGCATTGATGCCCGGGATCTGCCCGTAGATGACAAAGTCGCGGAACATGCTGACAAACCAGTACATCGGGTTGAAGGGGATGATCGCACGGGCCCAGTCGGGCAGGATGCTCACATCATACATGATGGGGGTGAGATACATCAGCGCAGTGACCCCAACCCCGTAGATGTGCATAATATCCCGGAAAAACACCGTTCCCGCCGCGAGAATCAGCCCGACGCCGAAATTGAAGAAGAAGAGGATGACCATCGGCACCCAGAACAGCAGCACCGTCGCGTGCACCGGGGTGCGGGTA
>DXIA01000161.1 GCA_019113125.1 Candidatus Pygmaiobacter gallistercoris
CTGCTCGACACCGTCTCCCACCCCTGGTTCACCGACGCGACGGTGGCGAAGGAGCAGGGGATCATCGGGCAGGAGATCCGGATGTACGAGGACTCCCCCGACTGGCGGCTGATGTTCGCCGTCTTCGACTGCCTGTATTATAACTGCCCGCTCAAGCAGGACATCGCCGGCACCGTCGAGTCGATCGCGCAGATCACCCCGCAGCTGCTCTACACCTGCGCCAAGGCGTTCTACACCCCGGCGAACATGGTGCTCGCGGTGGCGGGCAACATCACCCGGCAGCAGCTGCTCGACGCGATCGACCGCGCCGGGCTGCCCGAAGGCGGCCCGGTGGGAGAAAAGCTGCCGCTCGAGGAGCCGGAGCAGATCCGCACAGACCGGGCCGAGGTGACGATGACGGTCTCCCGCCCGGTGCTCGGGATCGGGTTCAAGGAGCGCCCCCGCAAAAGGGAAGAACGGCTGCGCTGGGAGGTCATGGCCGACCTGCTGGGCGAGCTGCTGATCGGGGACATCACCCCGCTCTACCGCCGGCTCTACGACGAGGGGCTGGTCAACAGCGGCTTTTCCAGCGACGTCTTCATCGGGGAGGGGTATTTCTGCATCCTCTTCTCGGGCGAGACCAAGGACCCCGAGGCGGTGCGGTCGGCGCTGCTCTCGGAGATCGCCCGGCTGCGGCGGGAGGGGATCCGGCAGGAGGATTTCGAGCTCTGCCGCAACCTGCTCTACGGCGAGGCGGTCAGCGGGTTTGAGAGCGCAGAGTCGGTCGCCGGGGCGCTGGCCACCCTCTCGCTGCGGGGAGAGAATCTCTTCGCCGAGCTCGAGCTGCTGGCCACCCTGACGCGGGAGGACCTCGAGCAGGCGCTGGCCGAGCTGATGGACGAAGGGCGCAGCGCCACCGTGGTGCTGCATCCGGCGGAAAAGGAGAGAGATGCATGACAAATCTGGTACAGTTCCCCGGGCTCGGGCTCTCGTTCGAGATCAACCGGGTCGCCTTCTCGATCGGCAACTTCAACATCTACTGGTACGGCATCCTGATCGGCACCGGCATGCTGCTGGCGCTGCTCTGGGCCTTTCGGATCGCGCCGAAGATCGGCATCAACGTCGACCGGATGATCGACGTCATCTTCATCGGCGCGCTGATGGCGATCGTCTGCGCCCGGGCCTACTATGTCGCGATGGCCCCCTTCTCCTACAGCTCGGTCTGGGAGATGCTGGACATCCGGGATGGCGGCATCGCGATCTACGGCGCGGTGCTCGGCGCCTTTCTCTTCGGCGGTCTTGCCTGCCGCTGGCGGAAGGTGCCGCTGCTGCCGATGTTCGACCTGACCGCCGTCGGCTTTCTGATCGGGCAGGCGGTGGGCCGCTGGGGCAACTTCGTCAACCAGGAGGCCTTCGGCACCAACACCGACGCCCCTTGGGGGATGATCAGCGAGCGGACCATCAGCTATCTGATCGGGGTACAGCAGGAGCTGGCCGAACAGGGGGTCACGGTGGATCCCTTTTCGCCGGTCCACCCGACCTTCCTGTATGAGTCGCTCTGGTGCCTGGTCGGCTTTATCGCGCTGGCACTCTACTTCAAGCACCGCCGGTTCAACGGTGAGGTGCTGCTGCTCTACATCGTCTGGTACGGCCTGGGCCGGTTCTGGATCGAGGGGCTGCGGACCGACAGTCTCTACCTCGTCGGCAGCCTGCGGGCGAGTCAGCTGCTCGCCGGGGTCTCCTGCATCGTGGCGCTGATCGCGCTGGTGGTGCTGCGCGGCCGTCACCGGGGGGAGCCGGAACTCGGCTGGGTGACCCCCGCCGCCGCCCAGGCGACACAGGCCGATGCGGCCGCGGGGACGCCTGAGATGCCTGAGACATCTGAGATGCCTGAGACATCTGAAATGTCTGCGACACCTGAAATGCCTGCGACACCTGAGACGCCTGACACATCTGAGCCGGCCGACGCGGAGCAGTCTCTGCAGCAGAGTGCCAGCAAGACGAGCGCCGATGCGGAGAAACCGGCCGGTGGGGAGGACACCCCGGCGCAGAAGGAGGAGCAGCATGGAGCGGATTGACGCAAAGGCCCTTGCGGCGAAGATCAAGGCAGAGGCCGCACAGCAGGCCGCCCGGCTGCGGGAGGCGGGGATTGTCCCGAAACTCTCGGTGATTCTGGTCGGGGCGGACCCGGCCAGCGAGGTCTATGTCCGGGGCAAGGAGCGGGACTGCGCCGAGTGCGGCATCGAGAGCGAGCTGCTGCGGCTGCCAGCTGAGACCAGTGAGGCGCAGCTGCTGGCTGAGATCGCCCGGCGCAACGCCGACCCGGCGGTCCACGGCATCCTCGTCCAGCTGCCGCTGCCGCCCCAGATCAGAGAGCAGCGGGTGATCGAGGCGATCAGCCCCGAGAAGGACGTCGACGGGTTCACCCCGGTCAACGTCGGCCGGCTGCTGGTGGGGGAGGACTGTTTTCTGCCCTGCACCCCGGCGGGCTGTCTTGCACTGCTGAAGGCCGCCGGCACCCCGATCGCCGGAAAGCGGGCGGTGGTGCTCGGCCGCAGCAACATCGTCGGCAAGCCGATGGCGCTGCTGCTTTTGCGGGAGAACGCGACGGTCACCATCTGCCACTCGAAGACCGAACATCTCTCTGAGCTCACCCGGCAGGCGGATATCCTGGTCGCCGCGATCGGCCGCGACCGGTTCGTCACCGCCGAGATGGTGAAGGAGGGGGCGACGGTCATCGATGTCGGGATCAACCGCGGGCCGGACGGCAAGCTGCACGGGGATGTCGACGAGGCGGCGCTCGCGGGCAAGGCCGGCAAGATCACCCCGGTGCCCGGCGGGGTCGGGCTGATGACCCGGGCGATGCTGATGGTCAACACGCTGCGGGCGGCGCAGCGGGCGCAGGAGGCGCAGAAGGAGAAATAACAGGACCAAACTGTCAGAAAAAACGGACAAAAATGAGGTGTGTCAGGATAAGAAAAAAACGCCGTAAAAAGGCCGCTTTTGCGCGGCTGCGGCGTCAAACCACCTCGACAACCACAAAGGGTGCCTTCGGTGCTTTTCCTTGCACCCGCATCAAAACCGACCTTTTTACGGTGCCCTGCAGTTCTGCC
>DXIA01000162.1 GCA_019113125.1 Candidatus Pygmaiobacter gallistercoris
TTCTTGCCGGGGGTGACACCGAGGCTCTCGTCCCGCATCTTCTGGCTGAGACGCGCGGCCTCCTTGTATTCCTCGGTCCATTTTGTTCCATGATAGGCCTCATATGCCTTGAAGAGGTTGAAGACCGCCAGCGGGTCCATCTGGGCGAGCTGCCGGATGTAGGCGTCGTCCTCCTGCTTTTTTTCCTGCTCCCGCAGGAAACTATACCAATCCTGCGCCGCTTTGCCATCCTCGTTCAGTGAGATCCCGGCGATCTTTGCCGCCTCGATGGTATCGGCCTGGATGATCTTGGTGCGCTGGTACTGTTCCAGCACCTGCGGCAGCAGCTTGCGGATCCGCTCCAGCTACTTGCGCACCTGCTTGTAGTTCTCGGCCGCATCCTTGAGGGTGCCGTCCAGCAGATCCATGATGACGATCGACTGCTTGATCCGCAGCGTGTCCCGCACCTCGCCGAGACCGAGCGCGTCGGCGTGCTCGTCGAGCAGGTCGCAGACCGCCTGGTTGTCGGCCTCCATCTTGCCCACCGAGGTGGTGAGCTCCTCCAGCTTTTCCACCGCGTCCTCGAACTTGAAGGCGCCGGGCCGGCGCAGCTCGAGCTGGGAGTAGGAGTCGAACTGGAGCTTATCCCCGACATAGTAGATGTTGCCCTCGATCCTGGCGTTGCCGAAGTTGTACCGGAACAAATCGAAGGACTTGCTCAGCGACTGGGTCGAGGAATTGAAGACCGCCGGGACCTTAGCCCCCGCCCTGCACCGCACAATAAAGTCGAGCGCCGCATTGAAGGCATATTCTCATCATCGGCAATTATTATCCTATACAACCGATACACCTCTTCGCCCATCTGAACTATTCCGACAAAAGGTTTTCCCGCCGCCTCGAACGACAGTAGATTGATTCTTATAATAAAGCAAAACAGGAAAACAAGCAAATAAATTTTACCGCCCGGCGCGCTGCATAAGCGGTTTTTGCAGCGCTGCTCGCTTATCCTGCCGGCTCCATGCAAAAAAAGGATAGCCCCTGGCGGGGCTGTCCCTTCGTGATGATCATTTTGTGCTCAGTAGAGTTTCGCGCCGGCGGGGATCGCATCGTCCACCATCAGCAGGTGGAGTTTCTCCTCCCCCTCCTCGGTGTGGATCGCGCTGAGCAGCATGCCGCAGGAGTCGATCCCCATCATCTTGCGGGGCGGCAGGTTGACAATCGCGATCAGCGTCCTGCCGACCAGCTGCTCCGGCTCGTAGTAGGCGTGGATGCCGCTGAGGATGATCCGGTCGGTGCCGGTGCCGTCGTCGAGGGTGAACTGGAGCAGCTTTTTGCTCTTTTTGACCGCCTCACAGGCCTTGACCTTGACCGCCCGGAAGTCTGACTTCGAGAAGGTGTCAAAGTCGACATACTCGCTGAACAGCGGTTCGATCTCGACCTTCGAGAAGTCGATCGGTGCAGCCGGTGCGGCGGGCGCAGCCTCTGCTGCCGGTGCGCCGGCGGGGCCGGCGGCCTGTTTCTCCTCCTCGGTCGGACGCATGGTGGGGAAGAGCAGGACATCCCGGATCGAGTCGGAGTCGGTCAACAGCATGACCAACCGGTCCACCCCAAAGCCGAGGCCACCCGTCGGGGGCAGGCCGTACTCGAGGGCGGTGACATAGTCGTAGTCTACCCGGGCACGGCTGCTCGGATCGATCTTCCTGCGCTCGGCCACCTGCCGCTCAAACCGCTCCTTCTGGTCGATGGGGTCGTTGAGCTCGCTGAAGGCGTTGCCGAACTCGGTCGCGTTGATGAAGTACTCAAACCGCTCGGTGAAGGCGGGATCGTCCGATTTGCGCTTGGCCAGCGGGCTGATCTCGACCGGGTAGTCGTAGATGAAGGTGGGCTGGATCAGCTTGTCCTCGACAAAGGCGTCGAAGAACTCGGCGAGGATCGCCCCCCTGGTCGGCACCTCGGGCAGCGCCACATGGTGCTCGTTTGCCAGCGCGATCGCCTCCTCATCGGAGGAAACCTGGGCAAAATCGACGCCGGAATACTTCTTGACCGCCTCGAGCATGGTCATCCGCTCCCAGTGGGAGAGATCGATCGTCTGACCCTGGTAGGGGATGGTGAGGGTGCCGCAGACCTTCTTTGCGACCGTCTTCATCATCTCCTCGACCAGATCCATCATCCCGTGGTAATCGGTGAAGGCCTGGTAGAGCTCGATGGTGGTGAACTCGGGATTGTGTTTCGGGTCCATGCCCTCGTTGCGGAAGATCCGGCCGACCTCATAGACCCGCTCCATTCCGCCGACGATCAGCCGCTTGAGGTAGAGCTCGGTCTCGATCCGCAGCACCATATCCATGTTCAGGGTGTTGTGGTGGGTGAGGAAGGGCCGGGCCGAGGCGCCGATCTCAAACGGGGTCAGAATCGGGGTGTCCACCTCGAGGAATCCCTTGCCGTCGAGGAAGGCGCGCAGCTCCCGCAGGATCATGCTGCGGCGGACGAAGGTGTCTTTGACCTCGGGATTCACGATCAGATCGACATACCGCTGACGGTAGCGAGCCTCCCGGTCCTTGAGGCCGTGGAACTTCTCGGGCAGCGGCAGCAGGGATTTCGCCAGCAGGGTGATCTCATGTACCTTAACCGAGAGTTCCCCCATCTTGGTGCGGAAGACCTCGCCGGTGACCCCGACGATGTCCCCGATGTCGTACTTCTTGTAAGCGGCGTAGGGCTCCTCTCCGACGAGTTCCCGCCGCAGGTAGATCTGGATGTCCCCCGATCCGTCCCGCAGCTCGGCAAAGCTCGCCTTGCCCATGACCCGCTTGCTCATCAGCCGGCCGGCGACCGCGACGATCTTGCCGGTCTCCCCCTCGCCGACGTCGGCGAACTCCCGCTTGATCTCGGCCGCGTGGGCGGTCACCGGGTAGCGGGTCTGGGTGAAGGGATCCTCCCCCGCAGCCCGCAGCGCCGCGAGCTTGTCCCGCCGGATCTGCAGCAGCTCGCTGTACTCCTTCTGCTGCCCGCCGTTTGCCTGTGCCTGTTCTCTCTGGTCCATGCGCGTCCTCCTTGTTCCTGCCCTGTCATTCTTTGCGAAAAAGAAGGGGCGGCACCGCCGCCCCTCCACTGTCTGGTTTTGCAGCCGTCGCTTTTAGTTCCCGGTCGAGATCTCGAGCACCTCGTACCGGACAACCGCGCCGCTGGGGACGGTGATCTCCGCGACCTCGCCGACCCGCTTGCCGATCAACCCCTTGCCGACTGCGCTCTCATCCGAGATCTTGCCCTCCGTCGGGTCCGCCTCGGTCGAGCCGACGATGCTGTACTCCTCTTCCTCGCCGTCCTCGTCCCGGACCTTGACCCGGCAGCCGACCATGACCGTCTCGTTGTTCAGCTCGCTGTGGTCGAGCACCCGGACGTTCTTGAGCATCTTCTCGAGGAAGATGATCCGGCTCTCGATGAGCCCCTGCTCATTCTTCGCCTCATCGTACTCACTGTTCTCGGACAGATCGCCAAAACCGCGGGCGACCTTGATCTTCTCGGCGACCTCCATCCGCTTGACCGTCTTGAGCTCCTCGAGCTCGTCCTCCAGCGCCTTCAGTCCCTCGGGGGTAACGACCATCTCTTTGTTGTTCACGATCCTGACTCCTTTTTCTTCGGCGGCAGCGCCGCCCGCATAATATGCGAAAGACCGGGAGAGCGACTCCCCGCCCTGTGAAACAATACGTTGTATTATAGTATAGAAGCCGCCCGCTGTCAAGTACAAGAGCCGCCGGCGGTCTTTCGCGGGGGTCGGCGGTTCCGTCACAGTATATGCAGCAAAAACGGGTTCTATCCGCGGCATTTTGCCGTGTCAAAGCCGCAGGGCCCCTTCGTTTCCGAAGAGGCCCCACGGCTGTTAAGAGAGGAGTATGAGAAAAGGGGAAAGCAAAGTTGAAACGGCAGCCTCAGTCCTCATCCGAGGAGCGGTCCATGAACTTCTTGGCCTCCTCGATGACCTTGCCCTCCAGCTGGGAGGGAAGCTGCTCGTAGCGGACAAACTCAAAGGTGAAGGAACCCTGTCCGCGGGTCAGACTGCGGATGAAGGTGGTAAAATCGTGCATCTCGCTCATCGGGACCTCCGCCTCGATCAGCTGCATCCCGTCGCCGGCGCCGCTCATGCCGAGCACCCGGCCGCGGCGCTTGTTGATCTCCCCCATCACGTCGCCGGTATTGGTGTCGGGCACCACCGCCTTGAGCGAGCCGATCGGCTCGAGCAGGACGGGGCCGGCCTCCGGCATCGCCGCCTTGTAGGCGAGCTTTGCCGCCATCCGGAAGGACTGCTCGTTCGAGTCGACCGGATGGTAGGAGCCGTCCAGCAATGTCGCCTTGAGTCCGACGACCGGATAACCGGCCAGCACGCCGTGGGCGACCGCCTCCTGCAGCCCCTTCTCGACCGCGGGGAAGAAATTCTTGGGCACCGCGCCGCCGAAGACCTTCTCCTCAAAGACCAGATCCTCGGAATCGGTCGGCTCAAACTCGATCCAGACATCGCCGAACTGGCCGTGGCCGCCCGACTGTTTCTTGTGACGACCCTGCTTTTTGACCTTCTTGCGCAGGCTCTCACGGTAGGGGATCCGGGGCACGGTCAGCTCAACCTCGACCCCGAACTTGGATTTCAGCTTGCTGACCACCACGTCGAGGTGCTGCTCGCCGAGGCCGGAGATGACCTGCTGCAGCGTCTCGGTGTTCATCTTGTAGGAGAGGGTGCAGTCCTCCTCCATCAGCCGGGAAAGCGCACCCGAGATCTTGCCCTCGTCCCCCTTCTGCTTGACCTTGAGGGCCATCGAGTAGGTGGGCACCGGGAAGGTCGGGGCGGGCGCCTTGAAGACCCGGCCGGGCGCACAGAGGGTGTCCCCCGTCTTGGCCGAGGTCAGCTTGGTGATCGCGCCGATATCGCCGGCGAGGATCTCCGGGGCGTCGGTCTGCTTTTTGCCCTGCAAAAACAGCAGCTTGCCCATCCGCTCGCTCTCGCCGGTGCGGGCGTTGACAATGGGGGAATCCCCCTTGAGGGTGCCCGAGAGCACCTTGACATAGCTCAGCTTGCCGACAAACGGGTCGGCGACCGTCTTGAAGACATAGACCTCGAGCGGGCCCTTCTCATCACAGGTCAGCTCGACCGGCTCGCCGTCCTCCCCCTCGCCGACGACGGGGGCGGCCTCTGCCGGGGAGGGCATCAGGTGTTTCATGTAGTGGAGCATCGCGTCGATGCAGTCCAGCTTGGTCGAGCTGCCGCAGAAGACCGGGGTGATGCTGCCGGCCTTGATACCGGCCTTGACCCCCTGCTGCAGCTCCTCCTGGGTAAAGGGCTCGCCGGAGAAGAACTTCTCCATCAGCGCCTCGTCGGTCTCGGCGACCGCCTCGCTCATCGCCTCGACCAGACCGTCGAGCCGATGGCCGAAGCTGGGCATCGGCACGGTGTGGGGCACGCCGTTGACGTAGCTGTAAGCCTCCATCTTGATCAGATTGATATAGATGCGGCCGCCCGCCTGCTCTACCGGCACC
>DXIA01000004.1 GCA_019113125.1 Candidatus Pygmaiobacter gallistercoris
CTTCAATCCGACAGCTGCCGTCTGCCTTCAGCTGCAGCGACCTGCAGCTTGAGCGCCCGCTGGTACAGATCCTCCCGGTCGATCCCCACCGTGATGACGGTGTCGCGCGGCTTGAAGATCCCCTCGACGGCCGGGTGGGTCATCGGCATCGGCTTTACCGGTGCCGACATCATAATCTCCCGGACCTTTGCCACATTGATGCCATAGAGATTTCCGCCGATCGTGAACTCCATGATCTCGATTTCATTGGTTCCGCTCTCCAGCAGAATTTTGCCGTTTTTTTCCTCAGACATGATGCTCCCCACTTTCTGCAATTTATTCTTCAAAAGATCAGGTTTTTGTTTGCGGCGCTGTTTTTCTTGTGAAACAGCACCGCATATGGTATAATTTATTTGTTATGCCCGCTTTCCAAAATTGGTCGCGGGCGCAAGCAAGATACAGCGCGAATCTGTCGGCTGCGGCGGTGCCGCAACAGTTAAGGAGATGTAGTCCGAGATGAAATTAGGGATCGTGGGTCTGCCCAATGTGGGCAAGAGCACCCTGTTTAACGCCATTACCAATGCCGGCGCACAGTCGGCAAACTACCCGTTTTGCACCATCGAGCCGAATGTCGGCGTGGTGGCGGTGCCGGATCCGCGGCTGGACAAGCTGGCCGAGATCTGGGATACCAACAAGAAGACCCCCGCGGTCGTCGAATTTGTCGACATTGCGGGCCTGGTCAAGGGCGCTTCCAAAGGAGAGGGCCTTGGCAACAAGTTCCTCGGCAACATCCGCGAGTGCGATGCGATCGTCCATGTCGTGCGCTGTTTTGACGGCACCGATGTCGTCCATGTGGAAGGCGGCGTGGACCCGATTCGGGACATCGAGACGATCGATACCGAGCTGATTCTCAGCGATCTTGAGATTGTGACCAACCGGGCGGCAAAGCTGGCCAAGGCGGGCAAGACCGGGGACAAGAAGTCCGGCGCGCTTGCGGGCTGGCTGGAGGAGCTGGAGGCACATCTCGGTGAGGGGAAGAACGCCCGCAGCTTTTCCTTTGACGAGGAGGACGAGGAGAAGGTCGCCCTGCTGCGAGAGATGGGACTGCTGACCGCGAAACCGGTCATCTATGCCGCCAACATGAGCGAAGATGACCTGATGGATGGGATGGAGAACAACCTGCACTACCAGGCGGTCAAAGAGCGCGCGGCTGCAGAGGGGGCGGAATGCATCCCGATCTGCGCCAAAACCGAAGAGGATATCGCGGATTACAGCCCGGAGGAGAAAAAGGAATTTCTCGCCGAGATGGGCATCGAGGCCACCGGCCTTGACAACCTGATCCGCGCCAGCTATCGCCTGCTGGGCCTGATCAGCTTTCTGACCGACGGCAAGAAGGAGTGCCGCGCCTGGACCATCCGCCGCGGCACCAAGGCGCCCCAGGCGGCAGGCAAGATCCACTCGGACTTCGAGCGCGGTTTCATCCGCGCCAGTGTGGTGAGCTATACGGATTTTGAGGCCTGCGACTACAACATGGCCACTGTAAAGGCCAAGGGATTGCAGCGCACCGAGGGCAAGGAATATGTGGTGCAGGACGGCGATATCATCGAGTTCCTGTTCAACGTCTGAGACGGAGGCCGCGGCTGTGCCGCGGCCTTTTTGGCCGACAGAGCAAAAAGGAGAGAAGAAAATGCTGGATAATATTGGAGTTCTCGGCGCGATGCCGGAGGAGGTTCGGCTGCTTTCGGACCGGCTGGACGAGAAAGAGCAGCGCTGCATTGCCGGGGTGGAATTTATCGGTGGAACGATGGAGGGCAAAAGGGTGACCGTCTGCTGTGCCGGGATGGGCAAGGTCAATGCAGCGGTCGCGGCACAGCTGCTGATCACGGTGTTCGGCGCAAAGGCGCTGATCTTTTCCGGCATTGCGGGCAATATGAGCACCGAGATCGGCGTCGGGGACATGGTCATCAGTGAGGAGGCGGTATATCATGACGCAGAGCTGCCGATGATTGCGCAGAGCTACCCGTTCCTCTCTGCCTACCCCGCAGATCCCGCGCTGATTGCCGCCGCGCGCTCCTCCTGTGAGGCGGCCGGGGTGCGTTATCTCGTCGGACGGATTGCGACCGGGGATCTCTTTATCGGGGACAGCGCGGTGAAACGCCGCATTGAGGCCGCATGCCATCCCGCCTGCGTCGAGATGGAGGGGGCAGCCGTCGCGCAGGTCGCAGCGAAGAACGATACCCCCTTTGTCGTGCTGCGAACAATGAGCGACAACTGCGATGAGGACGCAAGGGAGAAACTGGTGGTGCAGCAGTTTGATATCAGCGATTACTGCAGAACGGCCAGCACCGTCACCGCCGGGGTGATTGCCCGGATCTAATCAAGATGAGTCATGCTGCAAAAAAGACTGCGAAACAACATTGTTTCGCGGTCTTTTTTCGACAATTGGGTGAGTTGCGCCCCGCAGGCTGCTTTTCAAATCATAGCTTTTTGCTATAACATATTATTAAATATAAGTATTTGATATATGAATCCTGCCGATTTATACTGGATAATAGAATGGATTAAAAGAAAAGGTTTTGGCGATTTGCAGAATACGCCGAGAGGGGAAGGAGAAACTTGAAACTCATCCAGAACCAGACATTTGATCAGGAGCGCGCGCTGTACGGGGAGAAGGGAATCCG
>DXIA01000163.1 GCA_019113125.1 Candidatus Pygmaiobacter gallistercoris
CAATGGCGGCGTTTATGTTGTTCCCGCATTCACCGGATTGGGGGCGCCGCATTGGGATATGTACGCGCGGGGCACCATTGTCGGGATTACACGCGGCACGACCCGGTCCCATATCATCCGCGCTTCGGTGGAGTCCACCGCCTATCAGTCCAAGGATCTGCTGGATGCGATGATCAGTGACACCGGGATTCAGCTCAAAGAACTTCGGGTCGACGGCGGCGCAAGTCGGGACGGCTTTCTGATGCAGTTCCAGTCCGATATCATGAATCTCCCGCTGCGCCGGCCGATGATTCGGGAGACCACGGCGCTCGGCGCCGCCTATCTTGCGGGGTTGGCGGTTGGTTTTTGGAAGGACCTGGATGAGATCCGGCAACATTGGACGCTGGATAAGGTTTACACGCCGCAGATGGGAGAAGAGGAGCGCAGCAGACTGATGCGGCAGTGGCACAAGGCGGTTTCCCGTTCGCTGGACTGGGCAGAACACTGAAATCAAATCAGAATAAAAACAAGGGCAGACGCCGAAGATCTTGTTCTTCGGCGCCTGCCCTTTTGTCTGGGCTGTTCAGTGGGCGCTGAGGGTGGAGGATGGAGGAGAATTCTCGAGAAGAGAGCGCAGATCCAGCCTCGTTTCGTTCCGACCAATGCTGTAAAAATCAAGGTTGCAGACGGTACCGGCCCATTGAATGACCGCCTCGGTGATCGGCATGGGAACCTGCAGCAGCCGGCCCAGAGCGGCCATCGGCACACAGCCGGTGGGAACGTCTTCATAGAGATAACGGGTGTGCAGATCGGTTGGACCAAAGACACCGGCGTAGGCGTCGGTATTCTGGATTGCCTGATACAGCGTATCGCCCTGCGAACCGTAGCGGGTGCGCACCCAGTCGAGAACCGGCAAAACAGAAACACCGGCAGCCCGGGCCAGCTGAACCCGCTCGGCATCCATCCGTTCAATCAGGGATGCGACCATCGGGGAGATGCCCTCGTGATAGTAGAGGAACTGTTCCTTTGCCTCGACCCTGACCAGATTCATCAGGGTCGGGACCGGGTGAAAGAGCATTCCGATGTTGGACAAACCGGTTTCCAGCAAATTGGCTGCCGGCTGTACGCAGGGGAACAGTGAGCGCAGCTGCAGACAGACAGAGGCTGTGTCGCAGGGATGCAGTGCAGCCACACGGAGGACATCCTTGATCTGATAGATGGCCGGATGTCCGGGTTTTTCACAGCGGCAGGTAAAGACGAAGGTGTCTGCCTCGGCGAGAAGAATCCGGGCGTGGCAGCCGCTTTTTCGGAGAACGGTGTCAAATTCCAGGACACCGAAGGTTCTGCCGGGATTGAGCACAACAGTCTGGCCGTCCCTGAGGTAGGGGGCCATGGCGCGGGCGATGACCGCGTGATACTGGGCCGGCGTTGTCACCATGATCAGAGCGGCCCCTTGAATGACCTGCTCCATGTCACAGGAGATCAGGGACAGATGGGCGGTACCGGACACCACCCCCTGGAGTTCAAAATCGAGCCCCGGAAACATCTCAACCCGCTCCTGCTGGCGGGCATAGAGTCGGACCTCATATCCGTGCAGCGCGTAATAGGCGGCAAGCGCCTGTCCGCCATTGCCCGAGCTGATAACTGCAACACTTCTCTGCTGTAATTTCATGCCAGACTGCCCTCCTGATGTGATCGATGTGTTGTGGAACAGAGCATCTCTCCAAGCCCGTCCAGGTTCCCTGCCCGTTCCAGACGTTCGATCCGCTCGGACTCGGAGATCGGGCGCTTTTCTCTGGTATCCCATGCGAGACAGCTGCCGGCCACCATCCGTGTCTCGAGAATGCCGTGATATTTTTCATTTTTGAGAATGTGAGGCGCGTCGAGAATTCCGCGGCGGATGCAGTCGGCGAGTACTCCGGCGGAGGAGAGGGGATCCTCTTCACCCGAATAGCTTTCACGGATAAAGGAAAGCAAAAATCTGGCCTCCTCCAGAAGACGGGATTTTCGCTGCTGCACAAGGGGATCGCGGGTGGGATCGGTTCCCCCGTAGAGGATGGAGCGGACCACCCCGCGCACAATCCGGCAGCTCTCGATGACCACCGAGGGATCGGCGGCGCGCTCCGCTTCACTGTACCCGACAACATGGACAATCTGGGGAGCAAGCGCCATCGAGGAATAGGTCGATGCGGCCAGCTGCCCCTTTGCAACCGAGAGATCACCGGACAAGAAGGGCAGCCCGGCGCGCACCTGGCGAAGCGGGCGGAAGGTTTCGTCCGCAAGAGACTCCACCATCTCCCGCATTGCCAACCCCTTTGCGAGATCCATTGCAAAGCTCATCGAACCCGGTACATTGAACATATATTGGGCGATATAATCCCGCACGCCGGCGCGCTTTGCATTATAGGCGGCGAGGTAGGCCATCACAACCGAGATCACATCATGCGCGTCCCGCAGCCCCCAATGGTGCGGCTCATTGACCTCGACCGGGATTCCCCGGGCGGCATGCCATGCCATCAGCTGCTGTGCCTGTGTGATGGACTCCTCCAGCGAGCGGCTGCCCCGCCCGTCGAGTTCATTGTACCAGCAAAGTGGAACGGCGCACCATGCATTTTGGATGGTGTCGCAGAGCAGCTGCGCAAAGCGAAACACGTCCGCTGTGCCGCTATAACACCGCATGAGCGGAAAATTACCCTGCCTGCTGGCCGCCTTCAGGCGGCGAAATTCCTCGGCTGTTTTGATGGGAACTCCGCCCGCCCCGTCCATCGCGGGATCGCGCTGATCAGGGTGGAAAAAGTACTGCTGGGTATTCTGGTCGGGTCCGAGCGAGATGACATCCAGAACGCCGGACGCGGCGATTTCGGCGATACCCGATTCGGTGGCGGAAAAGTCGGGCAGCCCAAAGTGGTGACGCAGCAGGGGATAGGGGCTCTTTGCAGCGATTCGGGAGAGCAGATTGTCTGCGCAGGGATCTTCTTTTGAGTGCAGGGAATTTCCGCGGAGAAATGCCAGCGTTTCGTCGATATCCTCGGTGCCGAAAAAGACCTTGTCAAAAAAATTGCGCCGCGCTGCCCGCTCGGCAACCGGCCGGGTGCCGCCGAAAACCCAACGGGGCTGTTTTTTGAGCGCGCGGGATCCCGAGATCAGCGTGTCCAGCAGCGGCTCGACATTTTCAGGGGTCAGCCGGTAACCGACCGAGACGATCTCCGGCTTGAGCGCAGCGACCTGCGTCAGCAGAAATTCCGGTTTTACTGCAGGTCCCAAAAACAGAGTTTCATATCCCTCATCCGCAGCAAGTTCGAGAAAGTGAATTGCCCCGGCGACATGAACGCAGTTGCCGAGCGAGGCGGCAAGTACCAGTCTTTTCTTCACCGTCAACCCTCCGTATTAT
>DXIA01000164.1 GCA_019113125.1 Candidatus Pygmaiobacter gallistercoris
GCTCATACCGTGGGAGAGTCTCCCATACAGCGGAACCGCGACAAAATACCCTCCGATCAGGACGGCAAATACCAGCGCCCATTTGATCCAGTTGACGGGATCGTCTGTAAACATATGGATCAGTGCCTCTCGGATGCTCATATAGGACACACCTTTCGCCGGTCTTTTTTCTTTGCAAGCGCGATCAATGCGCGGCTGTGACATCCTGATCCGCCCGTTTCTGCCAGCCCGAAAGCACACCGGAGAGCAGAACGCCGATGCCGCAGCAGACGGCAAAGAACAGGAAGATCGGCCGATAACTTCCCAGAATGTCCGACCCCGTGCCGATGGCGGTGCTGGCTGCGGCCCCGACGAGGGTGCCGACCGTCATCAGCAGACTGTATCTCTTCTGATACTGGCCGGCATAGATCTGGCTGGCCAGCAGGGCGGGCAGCATCGCCTGCATCGAGTAGGAGACGCCCATCAGGGCGGCGCCGGTGCAGAGGGCCGGCATCCAGAGGCTGCCGCTGCCGAACGCCGCGGTCGCAAGCAGCAGTGCAACACAGGCAATCCCATTGGTGACCCAGGCGCCCCGGCGATCGTTGATGACGCCGAGCACCAGCTTTCCGAGCGTGTTGCCGAGCATGCACATCGAGGTAAAGCTGGCCGCGTCCGCCAGGGTCAGCCCCTCCTGCTGGGCAAACAGGCTGAAGTGACTGGTCATCTGCATCGTGCAGTTGGGAATCATCACCAGCAGCAGGCAGAGCAGCAGCACCACGAGATTCGAGGAGAGCGGGCTGCTCTTCGCCTGCCGGATCGTCGCGCCCTGCCGCTCCTCCTCACCGTAGGGGGTGCAGCCGACCTCCTCCGGGGTCAGACGCAGAATAAAGAGGGTCGCGGGCAGCAGCAGAACCAGCGCGAGCAGTCCGGTCAGCGCCGCAGCACTGCGCCAGCCCAGTGTGGTAATCATCGCAGAACACAGCGGCGCGATCACCGCGCCCGCAATGCCGGAGGAACACAGTGCAATCCCCAGCACCAGACCGACCTGCTTGTGAAACCAGTTGTTGATGACGATGGTCGCGGGCACCGTGACCAGCCCGCCGCAGGCGATGCCGAACGGAATCGCCATCAGATACCATTGCCAGATCTCCCCAAACAGCGCCTGTGCCGCAAAGCAGCCGCAGCCGAGCAGCGAGAGCCCGGTCAAGAGGACCCGCAGGTCAATCTTTTTGTAGAGCATGGTCACCCCGCCCACCGCCAGTGCAGTGAGGATGGTGCGGATGGTGACAAAAAGGCTCATCGCCCCATTGCCGACCCCGAGCTCCGCCGTAATCGACGAAAAAAAGATCGAGTTGCAGTTGGAGAGTGTTCCGGTGCCCCCCGCCTGCAACAGAATACAGCCGATCAGGATCCACCACGCCCGGTGTAATTTCTTTCCCTTCACCAAAAAATCCTCTTTTCTTCCATCTTGTTTTTTTCTCCGCCGGCTCAGTCGTCGACGTCAAACGCCTCAATTCCCCTGCGCCGCTCGGGCCGGTTGTCCCCGTGCCGGACAAAGAGCATGGTGACAAAGCTCAGCGCCGCGAAGAACATCCCGTAGGGGAAGAGCAGCCGGTAGCTGACATCCAGCAGCGCCCCCGAGAGGATCGGGGTGATGATCTGCGCCGCCATGGAAAAGGCGTAGTAGTACCCGGTATACCGGCCGACATCCGCGCCGCGGCTCATCTCCACCACCATCGGATAGCTGTTGACATTGATAAACGCCCAGCCCACACCGGCCAGCGTGAAGAAGACAAAGAGCAGCCAGCTGAAATGGTCGCTAAAGAGCGCGCCGCCGCCGAATGCGGCCGCGAGCATGCAGATCCCCAGCAGGATGGTGCGCTTGCGGCCGATCCGGCCCGCGATGATGCCGACCGGGATAAAGGCGACGATCGCGGCCGCCTGCGCGACCATCAGAACCAGCGCATAGTCTCCTCCCTGCATCCCCCACATGTGTTCCGCATACTTGCTGAACGCGGTGGTGACCGCATTGTATCCCATAAACCAGAGAAAGATGCTCGCCAGCAGAAAACAGAGCGAGCGGAAGACCTCCGCCGGCAGCCTGGTTTTTCCGTCCGGCTGCGCCGTTTCCTCCTCCTCTGTGAGGCCCATCGCGGCGCTCTGGCGCTGCATCTCGGCGGCCGCCCGCGGCTCGTTGACCGTGAAAAAGAGCAGCAGCACACAGATCACCATGAAAAGCGCCAGCAGGATGAAGAGGGGCAGATAGTCCGGGTGATCTCCCTTCGGGACCATCACCTTGATGGCGAGCAGCATCAAAATACCGCCGACCGCGCCCATCAGATTGATGATGGCGTTCCCCTTGCTGCGCAGGGGCTTGGGGGTGACGTCCGGCATCAGCGCAACCGCGGGGCTGCGGTAGCTGGACATCGCCAGCAGCGCGACGCCAAGCCCCACCAGAAAGAGCGGAAAGCTGTAAATCCGGTCGCTGAGCGGGATCACGATGACCGCCACCGATGCGGCCGCGGTCCCCACCAGAATAAAGGGCATCCGCCGCCCGATCCCGGTATGGGTGCGATCACTCAGCGAGCCGAAGATCGGCAGCAGAAAGAGCGCAAGGACGTTGTCCAGCGCCATCACCACGCCGGAAACCGTGTTGTTGATGGCGAAGGTGTTTTTGAGAATCAGCGGAATGATACCATCATAGACCTGCCAGAAGGCGCTGATCGACATAAACGCCAGACCGACGAGGATGGTCTGTCTGTTGTTGAGTTTCATTCTTCCTCCTTTTGGAGCATTTGCCCCCGTTGC
>DXIA01000165.1 GCA_019113125.1 Candidatus Pygmaiobacter gallistercoris
CTGTAAACAGTGAAAAACGCTGCACAGGGAGGTAATTTAATGAGTGCACAGATGAAAAACATCAGCAAGGCGGAGGTTCTGGTCCTGAAAGATCAAATCTCCTATCAGGAGGGCCAGGTTGTCAGCAAGACACTGGCACAGAACGATGCGCTGAGCATCACCCTTTTCTCTTTTGACAAGGGCGAGGAGATCAGCACCCATGCATCGGGTGGGGATGCCTTTGTCACCTGCCTTGATGGGGTTGGAAAAATCACCATCGATGGAACGGAATATCTGCTGCAGGAGGGTGAATCGATCGTCATGCCTGCCGGTCATCCGCATGCCGTTTACGGCGAGGAGCGGTTCAAGATGCTGCTCGTTGTGGTCTTCTAAAAAATTTGATAAAGCAAAACGGCGTTTCGGTGCTCTTGCTCACCAAAACGCCGTTTTCTTGTCTCAGATCCGCTCATACAGCAGAAAGTCAAACTCGATCTCGGTCTCAAGCCGGTCACATGTTTCCAGCCTCTGTGCTCCCTCCCGCGGGGTCTTCCAATAATAGGGGGTCATCGCGAAGAGGGCTTTGATCTCCTGCTGAGTGTCGAGCACACAGCGCGAGCGCACCGCTACCCGGTCGAGAAACCGAAAGCCCTGATACTCCACCTGACGCACCGGATTTTCATACGGTTTCTCGTACAGGATCTCCTTGAGCCCAAACAGGTGCCGCGGACCTGGCACCGCATAGATCATCCGACCGCCACAGCGCAGCACCCGCGCAAACTCTCGCTCTGCCATCGGCGCAAAGATGTTCACAAGGCAATCCGCCGCACCATCCGCCACCGGAATCGAGAAGGCGCTAGCCACCGCGAACTCGACTGTGGAACAACTTTTTGCCGCCGCTTGCACGGCGCTTTTTGAGATATCAAACGCAGCGATCCGCACCCGGTCGCCAAGCGCCTGCGCAAGCCGGCCGGTATAATAACCCTCTCCGCAGCCCGCGTCGAGTAGCAGTGGCCGATGTTCCAACGCGGCAACCTCTTCTGCAAGCTGGTTGAGTCGATCGCTAAACGGCTGATACCAGCCCGCCTGCAAAAATGCCCGACGGGCCGCCACCATTCCTTTATCGTCGCCCGGCATCGCCGAGTGCCTGCGCTTTGCGGTGAGCAGGTTGACATATCCCTGGGACGCAAGGTCAAAACTGTGACCGGCGGCACAGCAAAGCCGTCGTTTTTCCCGTTTCAGCGGCAACCGGCAGACCGGGCAACAAAACGCACTGTCCTGAGCCAATACATCTTTTTCCGTCATCTTTCACCTCAAAATTTCGAGCAGATCGGCCAGATTCTCACAGCAGGCATCGGCGAGCGGGACCGCCCTGCGGGGATGCACGAGAATTGCCGAAAGACCGGCACGCTTTGCCCCCTCGATATCGTCCACCGGATTGTCCCCGATCATGATCACCTCTTTGGCATTTCCAGCTGCCTCAACCGCGAGGCGGAAAATCTCTGGACTTGGCTTGTCCCAGCCAACTTCCGCCGAGACAATATGACCGCTGAAATAGGGCGCAAGACCGAGTGACGTGGCCACCTGCCAGAGCTCCGGAAAATTATTCGAGACCAAAATATGCTTGTAGCCCCGATGCTGCAGCTCAGAGAGGGTTGAAATCGCGTCAGGATAGAGCTGATGGCGCGCGGGATCGGTTACCATTCCCCGCAGTCGTCCCACCGCAGCCGAGACCTCATCGGCGGAATATCCGCAATCGGTTAATAACCTGGTAAACCCATTTCGGACATATGTCCACCAATCCCGGCCGGTCGGGGTGTGCTGTCCGGGCATCGTCCACCAGGGCATACAAACATGGTGAAACCGCCCCCGCAATTTCTCCTTCTTCATCCGTTCGTGAGGCAGTTGTTCCCACAGCGCATCGAACCAGTCGTCGGCAGGCAGGGTCAAGGTACCGTGAAAATCCCAAAGCAGCGTCGGCTTTTGGGCACAGATCGCCCTGAGCTCCTCATAGCTGTACCCCGCATCCAGCGTTTCGAGCAGCGCTTTTTTTGACAGCCGGAGCGGTAGTCCGATCAGCTGAAGCAGCTCTCTGCGGCGCGCAGCGCTGCCGGGGGTACCGGAGATGCCGAGCTGGTAGAGATCCGTATAGGTCAGCCTCCGCCCGCTGCGGGGCTGCTCCTCGGTTGCACCGGCACGGCGCAGCGCCGCAAGCAAAACCTCGGCGGGTACTCCCTCGACCCCGAGTGTTCCTTCCTTTGAGGGCTTTTCCTTTCGCTTTTCCTTGCCGGGAATTGCCGGGATATAGGCGTTTTTGATCTTTGCGCCCTTTGCGAAGTTCTCGATGTAATGGCGCAGCTGAAAACCCGCCGCGTCCGAATCGGTCAGAATAATAATACCCCGTTTTTTCCCCATCTCCCGGATCAGTTCCCGTTTTTCCCTGTCACGGTAGATGGAGAAACCGTCGGTTGTGAGAATCAATCCGTCCACCAGGCCCGACAGCTTTGCCGCATCATATTTGCCCTCTACAATCAGCAGTTCACGAATTCGCATAACTCAAGTCTCCTCTGCCCACCAGCAGAATCTCCCCCATCGCCATCTGCAGCAGGGTGTTCTTGTCCACCGCACTCCCCTTCAGCTTGCGGTCCAGCCGGTCGAGGATCTCAATAAAAGCGGCAAGCTGTGCCGTCGAAAAATTGCGTGCCGTTTCAAGGCTCTTTTTGTAACGATAATCGTTCCCCTTATTTCCCATATCGCGAAAAGCCTGCTGGTAACCGATTTTTTGTTCGGCTGCCGCCCGCACCCGAACCATATCGACAAAGCTGCCGTTGATTGCGGCAGCAATGGCAATGGGGGCGTTCTGCAGATAGAGCAGCTCGTTGAGACGCGCCATTGCGTCTCCGCCCCGCCCTGCCAGCAGCAGACGCACCATCTCAAAGACATCCGCCTCGATGCTGCGGGGAGAAAGCGTGAACACCTCCCGCTCGCTGATGGTACCGTATCCGCTCGCCGCTGCGAGCTTTTCCACCTCGCTCGAGAGCAAAAAGAGATCCAGCCCGCATCGACGCACCAGCTGCTCGGCCGCTGCCGGGTCAAACGCTGCACCGAGCTGCTGTGCATGCCGGCAGACAAACCGCTTGGCATAGGCCTCATTCGGCCGCTCGAGCAGCGCGGCGACCCCAGCCTTTTCCGCCGCGGCGAGCAACGGTTTTGCCGCCGCCGGCACCGGCGAGCGATCCGCGTTCTTTTTCTTGCGCTCCGGCTCTTTGATCAGCATGGTCAGAACCAGCACCGCATTCTCTGTCTCGGTCATCAGTTCAGCCAGCAGCTTGACGTCGTCCGCCTTCATTGTGGTCGGCTCGATCCGGTTAAGATAAACCAGCCTTTTGGTGCCAAACAGTGAGATTGCGCCGGCCGCCTCGACCACCTGTCCCATCTCAGGCTGTGGTCCTGGAATGACGGTCGGCTGCTCTCCCTCCTCTGCAAGCAGACCGAACAGACGGCCCGCGAAGGAGGAGAGCAGGTATTCATCCGGCGAAAAGAGAAAGTAGACCGGCGCCTTTTTTTTTGCTGCAATCATCTGACTCAATTCTTCCAGATTGCGTATTGCCATCATCCTACCCCCGTGATTTTCATTGAAACGCCCGGCCGGATCCAGACTGTGGGCTCCTCGCCCCGCAGGATCTTTTGCCCGCTCCGCCTCACCCATTCCGCCTCTTGGCCACCGGCAAGAATATTCCGTGCAGCGAGCCCCGCCGGCTGTTGGGTCCCCGCCAAAAAGACCTCAACTGTGGGTTCACCTGTAAAACTTGTCTTGCCTGTCGCACAGCAGAGGGTCGCTCCCTCCACCGAGATCGGGAAGAGAATTCCCTCCGCCTGACGGCGAATTGATATCATTATACCATCAATCGGCTCAAATGTAACACCGACGATCACATCTTCCTCTGCGTCGCAGTATTCCTGCGGTGCAAAGCGGTCTTCCAGTTCTTTTTCCCGCTCATCCGACACACAGTTGATCAGCAGCGCAACCCGGTGGATCTTTTGAACCTCAAGATAATGTTCCACCGCATTGAGGTTGGTCTCTCCACCTCGCCAGAGAATCGCAGCGGCATCTCCCTCCGTAATCACCACCGCCGGCTGCTGAGTATAGCCGATCAGGGCAACCCGTACCGTCCCGGCGTTCAATGCCGTACCAAGCGCCACCGCGAAGAGCAACAGCGCCGCGGAGAGGATCGATGCCTTCCGCCGCAGCCCGCCCTTCGGCAGCCGGAACAACAGCAGCAGCAGGCCAATCCCGACCAGCACTACCGCCAGAGGGTAGAATCCCTGCAGATAGATAACCCCGAACGGAAGATCCGCGACCCAGCTGGTGACCATATTGAGAACCCGGATCAACCCGCCGCAGAGCAGCGCAAAGACCCGGCTTGGCACCTGCATCAGCGGAATGCCGAGGGTCAGTGCCGTCAGCAATCCAAAGACGAGTACCGGGGTGATCAGCGGGACTGCAACCAGATTGGTCAGCACCGAAAAGAGCGAAATCTCACCGCCGATCGCAACCAGAACCGGAATGGTTGCAATAGCGGCTGCAGCGGAGAGAAAGATCGAGTTTGCAATCCCCATGAAAATTCGCTCCAGCCGTCCGGTTTTCTGCTTTTTCTTCTCCCGTCTTCTCTGCGCGCGCTGTTCCCGAAAACACTCAAACTGTTCATTTGCAAGCAGAATCCCGAGGGTCGCACTGACAGAAAGCAGCAGTCCGGCATCCGCCGCACAGGCAGGATTGAATGCTGTGAGCAGAAACACCGCTGCTCCAAGTGAGGTCCGTGAGTCGGCCGACTCGCTCAGCAGAGATGCCAAACAAACCAAAAGCGCCATCACGCCGGCGCGGAACACCGAAGCGGTAAACCCGGTCAACGCCATAAAGGCAAGCACAGCGACAATCATCAGAAGATTGCGCATCGTCCGGCGCCGTCGGGGCAGCAGTGCCCCAACCACTCCGGTGACAAGGCTCAGATGCAGTCCGCTGACCACCAGAAGATGTGCGACGCCGGCATACCGGTAGTTCTCTTGAATGCTGTCCGCCAGCCCGCTGCGATCACCAACACAAACGGCGGCTGCAACACTGCCGATCTCAGGTACAAACCGCCCGCGCAGTTTCAGGCTGAGATACTGCTGCAGCCGGGTAAAAAGATAGATCGGATTTGCGGAATGGCCAACCTTTTCGACCGCTCCCTCGGTGCTGATGTTAAGGAAAACGCCTTTCCCATAGTCATAGGCGGGATCAGCAGCTGATAGCGTAAATTCTCCCTCGATCAGATCCCCCGGCTCAAAAGAGGGCAGACTGTACGCATTTGCCGTAACCGGAAAGAGCTGTTTTTCTTCCCCGATCCAAAGCAATTTCAGCTCGGTCTGCGCCCATCCGCTCTCACCGGCTCTCTCCGTCCGGGTCACCACCGCCCGCAGCTGTACCGTCTCACCCTCGTGTGCAGTGACCGGGCCGAGAAAGCAAAACTGCCAGCCCAGATTCCAGAGTAGCGCGGCAGATGCCGCAGCGCAAAAGACTGCCAGCCGGATTCCACCGGTCGTCCTGCGCAACACGGCCAGCGGTACCGGCAACAGAAAAACTGCCGCGAGGGCAGCAATCGTCCACAGCGGCAGTTTTTCCGAAAAATGCGTGCAGAAAAGTTGGGTCATCAGCCAGACGACCCCAAAGAGAAAGAGCGGGCGTTTCACTTAATCGTGGAAAAAGAGGGGCAGCTCTTCCAGAAAGATAATGTCGGTGCGCTGCGCAGCATCGCCCTCAGCGAGTACGGCGGCGCGGCCGACGACCGTCCCTGTGCTGTATCCGACCAGCGTCTCGAGCGCATGCAGTGAGCCGCCGGTGCTGATCACATCATCCACAATCAGGATGCGCTTGCCGTTCATGCTCACAAGATCCTTCTTGTCGATCACCAGCCGCTGCTGTGCCTCGGTGGTGATTGACCGATCCTCAACGATGACCGGCTCCTTCATGTAAAGCTTTGCACCTTTTCGGGCAGGAATATAGGGTTTGCCGCTCTGCCGCGCCATCTCATAGGCGAGAGGGATGCCCTTGGCCTCAGCGGTCACGATGACATCGAACTCCGGCACCTTGGCCAGCAGATCCCGGGCGCAGGCGATGGTCAGTTCCACGTCATTAAACATGACAAATGCCGCAATCGACATCTTCTCGCTGGCCTTGCAGATCGGAAGCTCGCGGGTCAGCCCGGCAACCTTCAGCGTATAGGTATTCTCCATGATGGTAACACTCCTTCTCAGTTGCCGCCGTGGAGTTTTTCCGCGGCGGATCTTTTCACCGGCGGCAAGTCAGCCCTCCGGTCGTTTTTTGTCACAATCAGCCCGGAGGCCATTTCAGGCTGCGTTTTGCCAGCACATGAAAATGCAGGTGCGGCACACTCTGTCCGCCGTCTTCTCCGACGTTGGTCACAACCCGATAACCCTTTTCACAGCCGTTTTTCGCGCACAGGTCGGCAATCACCGCAAAGATATGGCCCAGCAACGGGGCATCCGCTTCGGTCAAAGCCGCCGCCGACGGATAGTGTTTCTTCGGGATCACCAGAAAGTGCAGCGGTGCCTGCGGGTCGATGTCGTAGAACGCCAACAGCTGATCATCCTCAAACAGCTTGTTCGAGGGGATCTCGCCCGCCGCGATCTTGCAGAACAGACAATCTTCCATCGTTTTGTCTCCTTTCCCGCGGCCTTGCGGCCGTTTTTTACTTCATCAGGCTGCGGGCCAGCTCCGGCACCGCGGCCAGCGCCTCGTCCACCTTGGTGACATCCCGCACACCGGCCATCGCAAGATCCGGCTTGCCGCCGCCGTTGCCGCCGGTGATTGCCGAGGCGAGCTTTGCCAGTGCGCCTGCCTTGATGCCGCGGGCGATTGCCTCGCGGCCCACCGAGACGGCCATGCTTGCCTTGCCCTCGCTCTCGCCGCAGAGCACGGTGATACCGGTGGGCACCTGGTCGCGGATCTTCTCCGCCATGCTGCGCAGGCTGTCCGCACCGGTACCGCCGAAGTAGGCGGTGAAGATCTTGAGACCATCGACCTCCTTGGCGCTCTGGAACAGCCCCTCGACCTTCTGGTTTGCGGCGGCCGCCTTTGCCTTCTCGAGCTCGCTGCGCAGATCCTTGAGCTCGGCGTTGAGCGCCGCGATCCGGACCGGCAGATCCGCAATGTTGCCAACCTTCAGTTTCTCGGCAATCTCGCTCAGCTCCGCCGTCCGCTCGTCCAGCAGCGCGAGCAGGTTGGTGCCGGTGACACCCTCAATCCGGCGGATGCCCGCCGCAGCACTGCTCTCGGAGAGGATCTTAAACCCGCCCAGCATCGCGGTGTTGCTCACATGGGTACCACCGCAGAGCTCGGAGGAGAAGTCGTCGATGCCGACCACCCGGACCTCCTCGCCGTATTTCTCACCGAACAGCGCCATCGCGCCCTGCGCCTTGGCCTCCTTGGCCGACATAATCCGGGTCACAACCGGCAGCGCTTCATAAATCTTCTCGTTGACGATCTTCTCGACCTGATCGAGCTCCTCCTTGGTGACCGCGCCGAAATGGGTAAAATCGAACCGGACCCGATGGGCATCCTCATAGGAACCTGCCTGATGAACATGCAGGCCCAAGACCTGACGCAGCGCCGCCTGCAACAGATGCGCCGCAGTGTGGTTGCGGGCGATGGCCATCCGGATCTTTTTGCTGACGCTGGCAACCAGCTCGGTGCCGGTCATCAGCAGACCGTTTTCAAGGGTGCAGGTATGGACATAAAATCCCTTCGGCGTCTTCTTGCAGTCGACCACCTTGAGGCGCAGACCATTCGCGGTCAAAAAGCCCATATCACCGACCTGACCGCCAGCCTCTGCGTAGAAGGGGGTCTTATCCAGCACGACCAGCAGTCCCTCCTTGGGACCGTCGTCGGTCGAGACCGCATCCAGCAGCTCATTGCCATCCGAGATGGCCAGCACCTTTGCCTCGGTCTCCAGCTGATCGTAGCCGACAAACTCGGTCGGCTCGGCACTCAGCGCGCCGAACAAATCCCCGGCCCAGCCCGAGATATCCTTCTTCTTGCGGTCTTCCCGCGCCTTTTCCCGCTGTTTCTGCAGCTCGGTGCGGAAGGTCTCCTCATCGACCTCAATGCCGGCCTCGGCCGCAATCTCCTTGGTCAGATCAAGCGGGAACCCGAAAGTGTCCTGCAGCTTAAACGCCTCGACGCCCGAGAGAATCTTCTGTTTGCCGGCGATCGCCGCGCGGGAGACGTTGTCGATGAGATTATTCAGGATCGTAAGGCCCTGATCGATGGTGCGGGAGAACCGCTCCTCCTCAGCGCTGATGACCTTCTTGATATAGTCGGCGTGCTCCCGCAGCTCGGGATAGGCGCCGCCGTTCTCGTGGATGACGGTGTCACAGAGCTCGGAGAGGAAGGGACGGGTAACCCCCAACATCCGACCGTGGCGCGCCGCACGGCGCAGCAGCCGGCGCAGCACATAGCCGCGGCCCTCATTGGAGGGCAGAATGCCGTCGCTGACCATGAAAACGGTAGAGCGGATGTGGTCGGTGATGACCCGGATCGAGATATCGGTCTTGTGGTCCTCATCGTACTTCTTGCCGGTAATCCGCTCCACATGGTTGAGGATCGCCCGCACGGTGTCGACCTCGAAGAGGTTGTCAACCCCCTGCATCACACAGGCAAGCCGCTCAAGGCCCATACCGGTATCGATATTCGGCCGGGCAAGGCGGGTATAGGTGCCCTTGCCGTCGGAGTCGAACTGGCTAAAGACGAGGTTCCAGACCTCCATGTACCGGTCACAGTCACAGCCGACCTTGCAGTCCGGCTTGCCGCAGCCGTGCTCGGGACCGCGGTCGAAATAGATCTCACTGCAGGGGCCGCAGGGACCGGAACCGTGCTCCCAGAAGTTGTCCTCCTTGCCGAAACGGACCATGTGGTCCTCCGGGATGCCGATCTCCTTGGTCCAGATGTCATACGCCTCGTCATCCTCAAGATAAACCGAGATATACAGCTTGTCGGCGGGGATCTCGAGCACCTTGGTCAGATACTCCCAGCCCCAGCTGATCGCCTCGCGCTTGAAGTAATCCTGAAAACTGAAGTTGCCCAGCATCTCAAAAAAGGTGCCGTGCCGGGCGGTGATGCCGACCCGCTCAATGTCCGGGGTGCGGATGCACTTCTGACAGGTGCAAACCCGGTGGCGGGGAGGTTCCTCCTGCGCGAGGAACCATTTTTTCATCGGCGCCATGCCGCTGTTGATCAGCAGCAGGCTGTTATCGTCCTTCGGCACCAGCGGAAAGCTGTCCAGACGCATATGTCCCTTGCTCTCGAAGAAGGAGAGAAAGGACTCGCGCAGTTCATTGAGACCTGTCCATTTCATACCTATCACCGTATTCTTTCCTTAGTATTTCACGGCAAAGCAAAAGGCGCGGCGGGCCAAAAAGATAGGCCTCCGCCCCGGATAAGGGACGAAGGCCGTGAGTCTCCGTGGTACCACCCAAATTGCAGTGCAAGCGCACCGCCACTCAATCTGCCTTAACGCGGCAGCCTTCGCCCGGGATTAACGGGAGCTCAGGGGTGGCGCAGACCGGTGCCGGTGAAGGTCTTGCAGCCGGGAACCTTCTCTCTGAGATCGGCAGGCGCGGTCATGGGCCCCATCAACGCCTTTTTCGCTATCCACGCAGGCCGGCAAATCACCCACCGACCATACACATTTATTATAGTTTTCCACCGGTGGATTGTCAAGGAGAATCCCCTCTTGGAGCGCATCCGGAAAATTCTACTCTTCCAGCAGCTCAATGCCGTTGCAGATCCGGGCGAAGACCGGTGCAAGGCTCTCGCCGGTCTGATGGGTGGAATCCGCGAAAACGACAATGGTATATTGGGGGTCTTCCGCCGGATAGTATCCCGCAAACCAGCTGTCCAGCAGCTCGTTGCCGTCTTCGTCTGTCCGACCGGTTTGGGCTGTGCCGGTCTTGCCCGCAGCGGTTGATCTGTCCGGTTTTGCCCGCTGCGCCGTCCCCTCCTCCACCACATACTGGAGCATCTGCTGCAGTTTTGTGCAGTTTTCCTCATCAAATACCCGCACCATTTCCTGTGCCGGCGCCGCCTTTAAAAGTTTTCCGCTGTCGGCATCCACCACCCCTTCCGCCAGGGTCGGACCGACATAGATCCCATCGTTGGCGATGGTGTTGATCGCCGCGGCGATCTGTACCGGCGTTGCAAGCAGTCGGCCCTGTCCAAAGCTGATGGATGCGAGCTGACCGCTGTTTTCGAGTTCCTCCGCATCCGGCAGATTGCCTGCAGCCGAGAAGTAATCATCCGCCAGCTGTGTCACCCGTCCGAGCCCGAACAACGTGGCTGTCCGTATGATCGCCTCACCGCCGAGCTGCTGACCGAGCCAGATAAAATAACAGTTGCAGGACTCTGCCAGCGCGGTCTGCATCGTCATCTCTCCGTGCGCCTTGCTGTTGTTGCAGTGATAAATATGACCATCGATCTCGATCGCTCCGGTGCAGGTGTAAACCACATTTTCATCTATCCCCGCTGTCAGTGCAGCGGCGGCGACCAGCGGCTTAAAGACCGAACCGACATTATAGGCACTAATTGCCCGGTTGAGCAGGCTGGTATTGTCCGCCTTGATCGCATCGCTTACCCGATAGGGGTCGTAGGTCGGCATGCTGACCACCGCCCGCAGCTTTCCGCTGCCGGTCTCCATCACCACAACCGCCCCCTGCGACAGCTGTTCCAGCGCAATTCCCTCACAGATCCGCTGGATCTCACGGTCCAGTGTCAGTTGAACCGCCTGCCCGGTTCCCTGCTGCTCCACCAGTTCCGGCTCGGTTCCCGCCATCAGCCCGCCCGCTGCCGTAGTGGTACAGCGAACAAAGGTCCGCGTCCCCCCCTCTGCGAGCAGGTCATCGTAGCAGCGCTCAATCCCGCTGACCCCATTCCCGTCCTGATCCAGGTAGCCCAGCGTGTGGACTGCGATCGGCGCTTCATAATATCGCTTTGGCGCCTCGAAAAAATAGAGGTCTTTGGATTGTTCCTCTACTGTTTCTAGTGGGATCAGCGAAGGCGCAGCGCTGGTTGTACCATAGAGCAGCGCGGCATTTTCCTCACTCAACAGCGGGTAGAGCCGCGCATAGCTGTCATCTCCCGGAAGAGCCAGTGCGAAGGTCTGGGTTACCACACCGGTCAGTGGCTGCATCCGGCAGTCGTAGATCTGGGCTCTGCCGTTATATAGCGGGAGCAGACAGCTGCTTTGAACCGTCGCCGCCTCCGCCGACTGGGTATTGAGAGAAAGTCCGACCAACCGGGCTTGCAGCAGTGCAAACAAAACGAAAAAAACCGCCACCATCGCGATGATCCGTTTGCCGTTCATACGCCCACCTCCCCTGTTAGTCTGCGCTCCCGCGCGAGATTTTAAGCTGAAATTTACAGCTTTCGATAGAAATTCGAGCCATATTATGCTACACTGTTTTAAAATTTCATTTAAATCGGAGGTCCTGTCATGAATCTGCTCGTCACCATTGACGAAAATTATATCGGGCCCCTGCGGGTAATGCTCTGTTCCCTTCTGCTGAGCAATCCTGCCGAACATTTTTCCGTCTACCTCGCCCATCGCGCCATGACAAGCGACCAGCTTGCGTCCGTCTGTGAGGGATTTGATTCCAAATATCTCTCGCTGCACCCGATCCAGGTCTCCGACCAGCAGCTCATTGGCGCCCCGGTCGAAAAACGATATCCCCGGGAAATGTATTACCGCCTTTTTGCCGCGCGCTATCTTCCCGACAGCCTGGATCGAATTCTCTACCTCGATCCCGATCTTGTAGTCCTCGGTCCGGTGCGCCCTCTCTACGAGATCGATCTCGACGGACATTGGTTTGCCGCGGCAAGCCATGTGCACCAGGTTGTGCAGCGACTCAATGAACTGCGGCTCAACATTCCCAGCGGAGGCGCTTATGTCAACAGCGGGGTCCTGTTGATGGACCTCGCCGCCCTGCGAGCCGAACAGGATGCTGATCAGATTCTCTCCTACATTCGGGAGAATCGTTTTCGGATGGTTCTCCCGGATCAGGATGTGCTCAATGCACTCTACTATGACCGGATTCTTCAGCTCAATCCGCTGATCTACAACCTGTCCGAAAAATATCTGCTGCATCACAATTTTGATCTCTCCGCTCAACCTGTTGATCTTGATTGGATCCGTTCCAACACGGTATTCATCCATTACTGCGGCCGAAACAAGCCTTGGCGAGAGGGATATCTTGGCATTCTCGGACGCTTTTACCAAGAATTTGCGCAACAGCTGCCCAGCCATCTTGACTAAACGCACAAAGGGGAGGATTTCTATCCTCTCCATTTTGAACCGAATCATGATTTTATCCGAGTCGGCATGATTTTACATGACAAATTCACATTCTTCTTTTATAATGCTGCTGGATGCCGGAAACCGGCCTCCCACTTATTTATAAACGGAGATGACGCCCATGTGGAATGAGGAAGACCGCACGGCCTTTCTCGAATTGGTTTCCCCGCTGCTGCAGGAGACCGACGTGCAGAAAATGCGCGATTTTTCCCAGCATGCCGAGGGAATCAGCTGCTATGATCACAGCCTTTTTGTTTCCTATCTGAGCTTTCTGATGGCGCGGCGCCTTGGACTGGACTGCCGTGCAGCGGCCCGGGGAGGACTGCTGCATGACCTGCATCTCTGCCATTGGGAAAACACCGATGTCGGTCGCGCGCGCCGGCTGGTGCTCCACCCGCAGCTCGCGCTGCAGAATGCGGAAAAGTTTGGTCTTGACGACAGGGAACGAGATATCATCGTCAAACATATGTGGCCGCTGACCCGTCCTCTGCCCCGTTATCGTGAGAGTTTTGTTGTCAGCCTGGCCGACAAGATCTGCGCCACTGCTGAGATGCTGCATCTCTACCGCTCCAGCAAGGTGCAGTTCCGTCTGCAGCTTGCCGACGCTTATTGAAATCTCTAAAAAGAGATCGCACCGGACCATGA
>DXIA01000166.1 GCA_019113125.1 Candidatus Pygmaiobacter gallistercoris
GAACACTGATCATTGCGTTTGCCTGATTCTCAGAATAAAACGGGTTTGACCTTTTTGTGGGTCAAGCCCGTTTTTATTTTCCCCGTGCCGTCCCATCCGTCCGCTGCATACCCTGAAGTAACGGCGGGCGACCGCTGCCCGCCGAAAGTTTCAGGAGGAATGCGTTCATGAGCATTGGAACACTTCAGATTTTTTCCCGCTCGGCCACCGACGGCATCCCGGTACCCGGTGTCACCGCGCGGATTCGGCCGGTGTCGTCCGAAGGGACCTTCCGCAACGTCACCACCGACGACTCCGGCTACGCCGACCCCGTACATCTCTGGGCGCCGGACAAGAGCTATTCCCTTGACGAGTCCAACGACTCGGTACTCCCCTATTCGGTCTACAACATCACCGTCGATCACGAGGGCTATTACCCCATCGTCATCAACGGCGTTCAGGTCTTTGACGGACAAAATGCAATGGTGGACCTCAACATGGTTCCGCTGGAGGAAAACTCCGTCTTCCGCTCACTGCCCGAGGTCTTTGAGATCCCCGAGCACAGTCTTTTTGCAGAGGACGGCGGTTCGGGCAATCAGCCCGCAGTTCTCTGTGAGCGGATTCTCAACGAGGTGGTCATCCCAAACAAGATTGTGGTTCATCTGGGCACTCCGTCCTCCAGCGCCCGGAATGTGACGGTTCCGTTCCGGGATTATATCAAGAATGTTGCCAGCAGCGAGATCTATCCCACCTGGCCGGAACAGGCGCTGCGGGCGAACATCCACGCGCAGATCAGCCTCGCCCTCAACCGGGTCTTCACCGAGTGGTACCGCAGCAAGGGAAAAGGCTATGATTTTGACATCACCAACTCGACCAGTTATGACCAGTACTATGTGCACGGCCGGAACATCTTCGAGTCGATCAGCAAGCTGGTGGATGAGATCTTCGACACCTATCTGCAGAAGGGGGACGCCATCGAGCCCTACTATGCGGAATACTGTGACGGCAAATCGGTCAGCTGTGCCGGCATGAAACAGTGGGGCACCAAGGACCTTGCCGACAAGGGCTACAGCGCCATCCAGATCCTGCGGTACTACTACGGCGACAACATCCGGCTGGTGACCACCGACAACATCCAGAATGTGCAGGAGAGCTATCCCGGGACTCCGCTGCGGGTGGGCAGCACCGGGGATGCGGTGCGCACCATCCAGCGTCAGCTCAACCGGATTGTCAAGAACTATCCGGGGCTGGGGAGCATTCCCAATGTCGACGGGGTCTTCGGCACCGATACCGAGCGGACGGTGAAGAACTTTCAAAAGCAGTTCAGCCTGACCGCCGACGGGGTGGTCGGCCGCGCAACCTGGTACAAAATCAGCTACATCTATGCCTCGGTCAAGAAACTGGCGGAGCTGACCAGCGAGGGAGAACTGCCGGACGGCCAGCCCTCTTCCGGCGTCTATCCCGGCAGTCCGCTGCGGCAGGGCAGCACCGGCGCCTCGGTGCGGCAGATCCAGTTCTGGCTGTCCACCATCTCGGGTTATGTGCCCTCGGTTCCCGATGTCGCAGTCGACGGCGTCTTCGGCAGCGCCACCACCGCAGCGGTGCGCGCCTACCAGCAGCATGCCGGACTGACGGTCGACGGAGTGGTCGGCCGGGATACCTGGGACAGTCTGTATGACGACTACCAGAGCATCGAGAGCGACATTACCGGGCCGGGCAACAACTTCCCCGGGCAGTACCCCGGCACCCCGCTGCGGCAGGGCAGCTCCGGCAACAGCGTGCGGCTGGTGCAGTTCTGGCTGTCGGTGCTCAGCGACTTTTATTCCACCATCCCCGCAGTCAAAACCGACGGCGTCTTCGGCAGTGCCACCGCAGCAGCGGTGCGCGCCTTTCAGACCCGGTTCTCGCTGACCGCCGACGGGGTGGTTGGTCCGGCGACCTGGAACAAGCTGTACGAGGTCTACACCAGCCAGATCAACGGGATCCTCGAGGAAAATGAGACGCCCGGCGTCTACCCCGGCAGCCCGCTGCGGGTGGGCAGCACCGGCATCAAGGTCAAGGAGGCTCAGTTCTATCTCTATCTGCTCTCCGCCTATTATCCGAGCATTCCCCGGATCAATTATGACGGCATCTTCGGCACCGCGACCCGGAATGCGGTGATCGCATTTCAGCAGATTGCGGGGCTGACGGCGGACGGCATCATCGGCCCTGCTACCTGGCAGGCGCTCTATTCCACCTACGAGAAACTGCGGACCGTTGACGGTCCGGTCATCGCCTATCGGTTTGATCCCTATCCCGGTAACCCCGTCGCCGAAAACGCCGAGGGGCAGGCGGTCTTCTTCATCCAGTTTGCCCTCGCATTGGGCGAGCTGTTCTATCCTCCGCTGCGCGAGGTGCCGGTCGATGGATTTTTCGGACCCGACACCCAGCTCGCAGTTCTCGCGTTTCAGCGGGAGTTCAGTCTTCCGGAAACCGGCGTTGTCGATCAGGAGACCTGGGATGCCCTGCTCGAGATGACCTTTGATCTGCTCTCCTCCGCCGGCGGGTTCAGCAATACCGCCACCGGAGACTACCCCGGCTATCTGCTCACCGTCGGCAGCGCCGGCGCGGCGGTGCAGGAGCTGCAGTTCTATATGAATGCGATCGCGGAGCTCTACTGCGCAGCCGGGTTTGTCCGCAGCGATGGTTACTTTGATGAGGCGACCCGGGATGCGGTGATCGCGTTCCAGGAGGGATTCGGTCTCGCGCCGACCGGGCTGGTCGACAGGGCGACCTGGGAGGTCATCTATGATTACTACCGCACCCTGACCGGCAGAGCGACTGCCAAGACCAAGATCTTCGTCTATGATGAATACGAGAACCGCCTGTATATCTACTACCGCAGCGAGAGCGAATCGATGCCCTATTCCTACGGCACCACCCTTCGGGTGCGGGAGTTCCGCGGCAGCAGCAAGAGCCCGACCCTCTGGACGACGGTGCGGGCGATGGAGAGCTGGAACCAAACCCGCCGCAGCTACGGCAGCGGCATTCCGGTCGGCTACGCCTTCAAGCGGATCTGGGAGGGCGGACACGGCACCACCAGCCAGCACTATGCCGGGGTCTCCTTCGACGTCGGGCAGACCCTGTCGAGCACCCAGCGGCGCAGGATCTGGCAGGTTGCCACCGATCTTGGTGTCTGGGGCTATGTCGAGCCGCTCTCGATGACCCCGACCTGGGTCCATTTCGATCGCCGGTACGGCAAACCCGCCTGCGGCGGCACCAGCGGCTACCCGACACTGCGCCGCGGAGACCGGAGCACCTATGTTCTGGTCCTGCAGGACGCCCTCAACGCGCTGGGGTACAGCACCAAGACACTGGACGGCATCTTCGGCGCCAACACCGAGAGTGCGCTGCGCTCCTTCCAGCGCAACAACAGCCTTTCGGTGGACGGCATCTGCGGCTGCAACAGCTGGCGCAAGATCGCCAATGCCGCGGTCGGCATCGGCCGCACCCAGACCGTCATCGACTGATTTTTCAGAAAATAAAAAAGAGCAAGCGAAAATCGCTTGCTCTTTTTTGGTGCCTCCGGGCGGAATCGAACCACCGACACGGGGATTTTCAGTCCCCTGCTCTACCGACTGAGCTACAGAGGCATATGGCGACCCGGATGAGGCTCGAACTCACGACCTCTAGCGTGACAGGCTAGCGTTCTAACCAACTGAACTACCGGGCCATTTTTGGTGGGAACAACAGGGCTCGAACCTGTGACCCCCTGCTTGTAAGGCAGGTGCTCTCCCAGCTGAGCTATGCTCCCGCACCATGACGGTCTGAGTCAACCGGGTATCTGGATCATTTTGCTGAAGATCAGCATGGAGCGGCTTACGAGGCTCGAACTCGCTACCTCCACCTTGGCAAGGTGGCGCTCTACCAGATGAGCTAAAGCCGCAAAGTTGCGCCGGCCAAGTTCTCTGACTCGCGGCGACGAAAATAATTTTATCGCAAAAATCGGTTTCTGTCAAGAGGATTTTGAAATAATTTCCGCTTTTTCGAAAAAATTCTTCCAAAAACAGCCGATACCGGGACAGATTCTCTCTTCTGCTCCGGTATCGGCTTTTCTTTTATTTTTTTCTCTCCTTGAGGGCGCCGATCTTGTCCAGCTGATGCTCATATCCTCCCGGCCCATACTGGATGCAGCGGTTGACCCGGCTGATGGTGGCAGTGCTGATCTCGACCTCCTTTTGGATCTGGTCATAGGTGAACCCGGACAGAAGCATCTGAGCCGCTTTCAGCCGCTGTGCCATGTCCCGCAGTTCCTTGAGGGTGCAAAGATCCTCAAGAAATGCCGCACACTCCTCATAACTGTCCAGCGCCACAATCGACCGGAACAACTGTTCGGTTTCCGGACGATGCAAAATATCCTTTCCCGCCATTCCCTCAGCTCCTTTTTGTCCGCGTCCTGCTTTTGCACTTTCGCACTTCATAGCAATATTATAGAAAATCACAGACAAAAAAGCAACTGTTTTTTCAGATCAAAAATCCACCGTTGACCCCCAACACCTGTCCCGTGATAAAGGAGGCCGCCGGCGAGGCGAGGAAAAAGACCGCCTGCGCGACCTCTTCGGGGCGGCCAATCCGTCCCAATGGGGTCTCCTCCGTCAGCTGCGCCAGGTCCTCCTCGGTCAGGTGCGCGTTCATCCCGGTATCGATCACGCCGGGAGCGACACAGTTGACCCGAATTCCGCTGGGCCCCAGTTCCTTGGCAAGCGATTTTGTCAGTCCGATCAGCCCCGCCTTGGACACCGAATAGGCCACCTCGCAGGAAGCCCCGGTCTGTCCCCAGATTGACGAGATGTTGATAATGCTGCCGCATTTGTGCCGGATCATCTCACGGGCCGCCTCCTGCGCGCAGCAGAGCGCGCTGTCGAGGTTGATCTGCCGCAGCCGGTTCCATGCCGCATCGGTGAGATCGGTGAAAAGCCCGATCTCAGACACCCCCGCATTGTTGACCAGTACCTCCAGCCCGCCGAAGAGCGCTATGGTCTGTTGTACCAGCTCACGGGCTGCCGCGGCATCGCCGAGATCAGCCGATAGGACGGCCGTCTGCATCCCCTCGGCATTCAGCTCTTCACTGAGCTGGCGGGCCTGCTGTTCATGGCGATGACATCCCAACACGACATTATATCCGTTTTTCGCAAACAGCTGCGCGGTTGCCCGACCGATGCCGCTGGAAGCGCCGGTGACCAATACTGTCCTGTTTATCTTCATCGTCTCTGGTTAATCAGATCGTCCAGCAGATCAATGCTGTTGGGATATCGCTCGGCAAATCCGCGGTATGCCGCCTTCTGCAGTGCCTCAAACCGCTCGGTCATTCCGAGCTTTTCGGGCATCTGATAGGCAATGCCGTACACATCAAAGGCGATCTTCTCGATCAACCGGTTTTCCTTCAGCCGCATCAAACCAAAGAGCTGGGAATTGTAAGAGCCCTCGTTGCAGGTTATATAAAAGATCCGCATCGCGTGCAGCAGCTCGAGGTCAACCAGCTCTCTTGTGCGGGCGTCCAACCGGGTGGCGTCGAGTCCGAGTTCCACCAGTTCCCGGTCCAGTTCCTTGAGGATCGTGCGGCGGCGGAATTTGGAATCGAGATCCCGCAGGTGCAGACTCATCGTCACCCAAAGTCCGATGTAGCCATCGCCGATCGGCCCCTTTTTGTTCATCTTCCTGCCGTAGCGCTTTGTCCAGAGTTCCTCCCGCAACGCCTTTTCCTGCGGGTCGATCTTTCCCTCCTGTGCCGCTTTCTGCAGCAGTTCCCAGCGCGATTTCGGATCATTTTCCAGATAATAGCTCTCCGGCCACAATGCCTTTTCCTGATTCAC
>DXIA01000167.1 GCA_019113125.1 Candidatus Pygmaiobacter gallistercoris
TCGGGCGAGGCAGAGATGGGCGGCACGGTGCGCACCTTCAGCCGTGAGCTGCGCAAGACGATGCCGGAGCGGATCGAGCGGATCGCAAAGCAGGTCGCCGCAGCCTACCGCTGCACCGCCGAGCTGGATTATGACTTCTCGGTCGACGTGCTGGTCAACGACGAGGCCGCGACCGAGGTCGCGAAGGGCGCGATCTTGAAGGTCATCGACGACCCCTCGAAATTCCTCACCAACCTGCCCCGTCAGATGGGAGCCGAGGACTTTGCCGAGTACACCCCGGTGGTGCCCGGCGCCTTCGCGATTCTCGGCGGCGGCGGTGAGTGGCCGCAGCACAGCGACCACTTCTGCATCGATGAGAAGAGCCTTGAGACAGGTGTCGCCTTCCTGATCCAGGTTGCCTGCGACGCACTCGGCTGCTAAATTTCAAAAAACTGTTGACATTTCAATCAAGATATGCTATTATAATCAGGCACCTAAAAGAGTGCCTGATATCGCGGGGTGGAGCAGTCCGGTAGCTCGTCGGGCTCATAACCCGAAGGTCGTAGGTTCAAATCCTGCCCCCGCAACCAGTCAGACCCGGTCTTAAAAGACCGGGTCTTTTTTATTGTTTGCGCCTTGCAATCGGTTTTTCCGAAAAAATCCGATCCCAAAGGCATGCCACCGCGGGTATGCTGTTTGGAACCGGTATGAAAAGTCGTTTTCGGCTGTTCCCCCAGAATGGATTGTAATCCTGCTCTTGTTTTTTCTGTGCGGCTCAGTCGGTCTGTTGATCCTTTGTTTTCCCCGACGCCGGCCAGCTCTCCCCCACCGTCGTCGCAAATTTCAATCCGGTCTTTGTGCGATTCTTTTCTACAATCTCCCGGATCTGCTGCTTGACCTGTTCCAGCTCCTCCCGGAACGCCGCCGAGGAGACCCGCAGCGCGCCATGCCCCAGGATGATCAGCTGTTCGGCGTAGTCCGACGTCGCCACCCGCACCCGGTAGTGTTTTCCGATCTCATCCGACGCCTTCGCGATATAGGCGTCTGCGGTCTCCGCCTCCTGGGTATAGACGACATGGATATTGTGATACCGTGTCACCTCCCGCACCCCCCGCGGCACCCGGTAGGCATCAAATACGAGGATCACCTCGCACTTTTTGTAGCCCTGATAGTTGCACAGCTCGTCCATCAGTTTCTGACGCGCCGCGTCGACATTAACCCGGGCGAGCTCCCGCAGATCCTCCCAGGCGAAGATCAGGTTGTAGCCATCCACCAGAAGATACTCCGGACCCACCGGTTTCTCCCGCTCTGCGCCCTGCGGTTCTACCGCCCGCGGCCTGCGCTCCATCTCCCTGCGCTTTACCGGGCCGTAGGTCCTCTCGAAGATGGCCCGCAGCTCCTCTTCCTCCGCCAGCGTTCCGCCATATCCTGCACTGCCGCCGCGCACCTGCTGGGGTTCTTCCGGCTCCGGCGCCGCCAGGCGCAGACCGCTGTCCAGATGCATATATCGCTCCACTTCGTTCCACTTCACCACAAAGCCCGCGCCGTGGGAGCAAAACACCGAATCCGCCGGGTTGAGGGTATCCCGGTCACTGTCGTACCCCGATGCCTCAATCACCTGCTGCGCATTGTGACAGGGTTCATACCCTTTCACGCTGCAGAAAAAATGTCCCTGCCCCCGGGTGTAGGCCGCAACCTTCAGCTGGTATTCCCGCAGCTCCGACACCGGGCCGCTACCGGTCAGCACCGCGACGGTCTCCTGCATCTGGGGCGGATCGAACCGGGCCGACATCTGCTGCAGATCGGACATCGCGCGGCCGAGGTTCTGGGACGGCACCTCCAGCCGGAAACTGTAGTAGGGCTCGAGCAGAATCGACTGCGCCTTTTTCAGCCCCTGCCGCACCGCCCGGTAGGTCGCCTGGCGGAAGTCCCCGCCCTCGGTGTGCTTGAGATGGGCCCGGCCCGCCACCAACGTGATCTTGAGATCGGTCACCGGCGCCCCGATCAACACCCCCGGGTGCACCCGCTCCTCCAGATGGGTCAGAATCAGCCGCTGCCAATTCTTGTCCAGCAGATCCTCGCTGCAGGCGGTGGCATACTGCATCCCGCTGCCGCGGGGGCCCGGTTCCAACAAGAGATGCACCTCGGCATAGTGGCGCAGCGGCTCAAAATGCCCCACCCCTTCCACTGCGCTCTGGATCGTTTCCCGGTAGACAATGCCCCCTGTACCAAAGGTGACCTCCAGTCCAAACCGCTCGGCGATGACCCGTTTGAGGATCTCGAGCTGCACCTCCCCCATCATCTGCAGGTGGATCTCCCGCAGCGATTCATTCCAGACAATATGCAGCTGCGGATCTTCCTCCTCCAGTTCCTGCAGCTGCTGCAGCGCACGGTGGGGGTCTGCGCCCTCGGGCAGAAACACCCGGCAGCTGAGCACCGGTTCCAGCGCCGGCTGCTTTGCCGCCGCCTCAAATCCCAGCCCCTCGCCCGGTCTGGTGCGGCTCAGTCCGGTTACCGCGCAGACCGTGCCCGCCGCGGCCTGCTGCACCGTGCGGTACTTCGCCCCGGAATAGATCCGGATCTGGTCCACCTTTTCCTCCCAGTCCTCGTCCCCGTGGCCGCTGAGCAGATCGCGCACCCGCAGCACCCCGCCGGTCACCTTGAGATGGGTCAGCCGCACCCCCTGCGGATCCCGCGAGATCTTGTACACCCGGGCGCCGAATTCCGATGGATGGTCCGGCACATCGGTGTATTCCGCCAGTCCCTTTAGCAATTCGGTCACCCCGCGCAGTTTCAGCGCCGAGCCGAAATAGCAGGGACAGAGTTTTCTTTCCCGGATCATCCGGATCAGCGTCTTTTGAGACAGTGCACCGTCTGCCAGATATTCTTCCAGCGCATCCTCGTCATTTGCCGCGATCTCCTCCCAAAAGTTCCGGGTGCGCTGCGCACAGAAATCCACACAGCGGTCGCTCAGTTCCCGTTGCAGTTGCCCAAGCATCGCCTGCCGGTCGGTGCCCGGCAGATCCATCTTGTTCACAAACACAAACACCGGCACCCGGTACCGGCGCAGCAGCCGCCAGACCGTCCGGGTATGGCTCTGCACCCCGTCGGTTCCGCTCACCACCAGCACCGCATAGTCCAGCACCTGCAGCGTGCGCTCCATCTCGCTGGAATAGTCGATATGCCCCGGCGTGTCCAGCAGGGTGATCTCCTTCTCCTCCAGCGCAAAGACCGCCTGTTTGGAGAAGATCGTGATGCCGCGCTCCCGCTCCAGCGCGTCGGTGTCCAGAAAGGCGTCCTGATGATCAACCCGTCCCAGCTGGCGGATCG
>DXIA01000168.1 GCA_019113125.1 Candidatus Pygmaiobacter gallistercoris
GCGGTTTTACTTCTGGGCATCGTGGGAATCGTTCTGCAGATAGTGACAAACCAGCTATTTTTTGACGCATTTGATGTCGCCTCCTTGTTTGCCAAAGATCGGGTTATGTCATGCTCTGTCTCCATTGTAAGTGATGGCAGTTTTGTTCTCTGGTTTATTATTCTTCGTTTGGTCGGCAATATTTTTCAGTATGGCGAAACATTACAGAAATTATCGGATGAGACCTTATAACTTCAGGCGGGGATGAGTTTTATGCCAATTATATTGAGATTGGACAGAGTGATGGCTGATAGAAAAATATCGCTCAACGCGCTGTCTGAAAAAGTTGGGATCGCCAATGTCAACTTATCAAAGATCAAGACGGGAAAGGTCAGCGCCATTCGTTTTTCAACCTTGGAAGCGATTTGCGAAGCGTTGCATTGTCAGCCGGGCGATATCTTGGAATACGAGCCTCCCGCAACAAAGGGATCGGCAAATGAATAAAAACGCGTCTGCGAATGCGCAACAGAGCATCCTTTTGCCCCGCCCCGGGCAAATGCCGGGGGCGGGGCTTTCCGCGCGGTACAGGCGGGAAAATTTGAAGAATCCATTTACACACCCGGAAAAGACAAAAAAATTCTGGGAATCAAGTCGGCACAGCGATTTGATTCCCAGAATTAAAGAAAGATAAGCGCAAAGGTTGCAATTCAGAAATGATTTTCCGCCAGCAGAACACACAGATCGTCCAGCAGATCATGCGGCAGCATCGAGAGCACACCCCGACGTGCGGCACAGGCATCTGCCGCCGCGCCGTGCAGCCAGGCGGCGCAGAGCGCGGCATCCAATGCGGGGAGGCCCTGCGCGAGAAAGGCTGCTGCCATACCGGTCAGCAGGTCGCCGCTGCCGCCCCGCGCAAGCCCCGGCCCGCCGGTGGGGTTGCGGTAACATTCCCCGTCCGGTGCGGCGATCAGGCTGCCGTGGCCCTTGAGCAGCAGCACACAGCCGGTCTGTCGGGCGAGATGCAGCGCGTGTTTCTCCCGTGCGGCCTGAATCTCGGCGGTGGAGCAGCCGCAGAGACGGGCCATCTCGCCGGGATGCGGGGTGAGCAGGGTAGGAGCGGTGCGCCGGCAAAGCAGTTCCAGTTTCCCGGCGATCAGATTCAGGCCGTCTGCATCCAGCACCAGCGGCACCGGCAGCTCAAGCAGCGCGCGGACCAGTGTATCCGGGCCCGCGCTGCAGGTCAGGCCGCAGCCGACGGCGAGGGCGGTGCAACCGGACGCCGCCTGCAGCAGCAGATTGAGCCCTGCGGCGGAGACCGAGCCGTCCGGGTCCTCCGGCAGCGGTAAAAAGGTGGTCTCTGGCAGGTCACAGGCCGCGGCGGCGATCACCCGCTCGGTGGAGGCCAGGGTGACGATGCCGGCCCCACACCGCAGCGCCCCGGATACCGCCAGACGCGCGGCACCGCGGTACCGGCTGCTGCCTGCGAAAACCAGCAGCTTGCCGAAGTCTCCCTTGTGCGCATCCGGAGCGCGCCGGGGCAGCATCGAAAAGACGATGGATCTTGTGAGTTCCTTCATCAAAGAATCGCTCCCAATCAATCAGCTGCAGAGCCGGGAGAAGGCGCGCCGGCCCCAGCCGCGCAGCAAAACCGCAAAAAGAAGGCAGAAAAGGGCGAGCAGACCGGCGAGGAGCAGCAGCACACCGACCGCACCGACCTTTCCGCTGAGCAGAACAAAGAGCCCCGCGCCGGCGGCAAGCAGCCCGAAGGAGCCGAAAACCTGCACCATCACACTCATGCTGTTCTTGACGATGACGGTGTCGTTGACTGCATCGAGTTTCGGCCAGAGCAGATTCAGCACCAGACCTTCAAGAACCGCGAAACAGCCCGCAGCGATTCCGAGAAGAGTCAGGGTGAAGACCGCGAGCGGATCCTGCCCACAGCCGATCGCTCCCAGAGGGATCCCGATCAGCACCGGCGGCAGACTGAGGGTCAGTCCGGCGAGCAGCTTGGCGGCAAAGATGGTGTGTACCGGCACCGGTGCCTCAAGCAGGATCCAAAGCCGGCTGCCCTCCAGCGAGATCGAGGCAGAGGTGGTGGAGCAGAGCAGCACGCAGAACCCGACCACCAGCGCGAGCAGCCCGGTCAGAATGTCGCTGCCGCCCGGCAGCGTGCCGAAGAGCAGCGCCGCGGCATCCCCCTTGAAGAAGGCATAGATGCCGCCGCCGAGCAGCATCAGCGACCCGATGCCGGAGTTCATCAGATAGACCGGAGTGCCGAAGATCCGGCGGATTTCCTTGCCGTAGAGGGCGGCCAGTGGACCAGCGGTTTTGACCTCGGCCAGCTTGTAATCCTGCCGCAGATGCACCGCACTCAACCGGGTGAGAATTTTTTTATAGAACCGGGAGAAGAGTAGGATGATCACCGCAAAGGGGAGCACACAGCCCGCGATAAAAGCGAGCAGCGCGGTCAGCGAGCGCGCGCAGAGGGCACGGGAGAGCCAGACTGCGGGCAGTGCCCAGCGCAGCGCCGGACCGATGGCCAGAGCGCCGGCGGTATCCCCCGAAGAGGTGGTGAAACTCATCCGCATGCTCAGATACATGATCGCCGCGAGAAAGATAATGTAGAGCAGGTTGTTGACCAGCGCGCGGTGGCGCACCCGGGACTGAATCAGACTGAAGACAAAGCCGACCACCAGACAGAGTGCGCTCGGCAGCAGCGGCAACAGCAGCAGACCGAACGGGAGAAAGGGAAGAAAGATCGCACCAAATCCCCCGTAGTACAGGCAGGCGGCGGTGGCGGGCAGCAGCAGAAACAGCGTAAAGATGAGATTTTCAAGATAGAGAGCAAGCACCTTCGAGAGCAGCACCGTCGTGACCGGCACCGGCAGTGCGAGCAGCAGGTCGTTGTCCTTGCCGCCGAAGACAAAGCCGGCGCTGCCCATGATACCGAAGAAGAAACACAGGGCAACCGCCATCACCCCCATGATCAGCACCAGCAGGTCGAGCCGGCCGATCGGGGCGAGCAGCGAACCGAACATGAAACTGTAAAAGCCGCCCAGATAGAGCATGAGCGCGCTCATCAGAATCAGCACGCCGATTCCGGAGGCGGCCTTCTTTTTTGCCTTGGAAGAAGGATTTGCCGAGAGCAGCAGCCCGCGGAAACTGACCTTCATCAGCGCCCAGAATGCAGTCATACCGCTCCCTCCTCACCTTGGCGGGCCAGCTCGAGGAAGACGTCCTCCAGCGAGGAGTTGCCGACAACCGCCTCGGTCGGACCCGCCTCCACCAGCTTGCCGGCGCGGATGATCGCGATGTGGTCGCAGAGTTTCTGTGCCACCTCCAGTACATGGGTGGAGAAAAAGACCGCGCCGCCCGCATCGCAGATCTCCCGCAGATAGCCTTTGAGCAGATGGGAGGCCAGCGGATCAAGACCGACAAACGGCTCGTCCAGAATCAGTAGCCGGGGCTTGCGGATCA
>DXIA01000021.1 GCA_019113125.1 Candidatus Pygmaiobacter gallistercoris
GTTCGCTAAAATCCAAAATTTGTAGCGCCAGCAATTTGTACATCATAACCACAAAGTTTTCAACATCATTGGTCAAGTCTACAACTTTTCGGGTCATTTTTTGGAAGGTTTTGTCGGTTTCTCTTTTGGATTTTCTTCTCTTTGCAGCAGCAGATCCGGCCGCCGTTCGAAGGTGCGCTGCAGCGATTGCTGCCGTTTCCACTCGGCGATCTTCTTGGCGTGGCCCGACAAGAGCACCGGTGGAACCTGCCTGCCCTGCCAGATCTCGGGGCGGGTGTACTGCGGATATTCGAGCAGTCCATCAAAAAAGCTCTCATCCTGATACCCCTCTGGGCTGGAGAGTACCCCATCGCAGAGCCGTGCAACGCTGTCCGCCACCACCAATGCGGCGAGCTCGCCGCCGGTGATGACAAAATCGCCCAGACTGATCTCCTCATCCGCGAGCGCCTCAATCGCCCGCTCGTCGATCCCCTCGTAGTGGCCGCAGACCAGCGTAATGCTCTCAAGCTGTGCCAGCTCCCGCGCCCGCTGTTCATTGTAGGTCCTGCCGCCGGGGGTGAGAAAGATGACATGAGGTTTTGTCTCCTGCTGCGCCTCGATCGCCTTGCAGCACAGATAGATCGGCTGCGCCTGCATGATCATTCCATGACCCCCGCTGTACGGGTAGTCGTCCACCCGTTTCTGCTTGTCCAGCGTGTAATCCCGGATGTTGTGGCAGTACATCTCGATCCTGCCGCGCCGCCGCGCCCGGCCGATGATGCTCTCGCTCAGCACCGCCTCGCACATCTCGGGGAACAGGGTTGCTATGTCAATCCGCATCCTCAAACATCCCCCCGATCGGCCGCACCCGGACAAAGCCCTGCTGCGGCGAAACCTCCTCAAGAAACTCCTGTACCGCAGGGAAAAAGACCGTTTTCCCCTCCGGTGTGCGGATCTCATAGATGTCGTTTGCGCCGGTGTTGGTCACGTCGGTAACCGTTCCGTAGACTCTGCCGGTGTCGGCGTCGACGACCTGCAGACCGATGATATCCTGAAGGAACCAGTGTCCGGGCGGCAGCTGCACATCGTCGCGGTCAATATAGAAGATCCGGTTGACCAGCGCGCGGGCGGCGTCCATCCCGTCCACCCCCTCAAGCCTGAGCAGCGCCATCCCCTTGTGGGCGCGGGCAGAGGTCACCCGCCAGGGGCGGCCGCCGTTTGCCGCGGGATAGAGCAGCGAAAAGCCACACAAGAACTCGGCGCTGTCACAGTAGGGGTAGGCCTTCAGCTCTCCCAGGACCCCATGGGTGGTGACAAACTTGCCCGCCTCGAGATATTTCTTCAGCATCCGGGTCTCCTTTCCGCCCCGACGGGGCAAAATATGCCGGACGATCCCGCAGGACCGCCCGGCATACCCTGTGTTTCTGTGTTACAATTCGGGCGGATCAGTCGATCTCGACCATGACCTTTTCTCCGACCCGCACCGCAGCGGCGCGCATCACGACCCGCAGCGCCTTCGCGATCCGGCCCTGCTTGCCGATGACCCGGCCCATATCGTCCTCCGCCACCGAGAGGTGGTAGACGGTCGTGCCCTCGGCATTCGGCTCGTCCACGGTCACCGCCACCGCATCCTTGTTCTCGACAAGGCCCTGCGCAAGGGTGATCAAAAGCTCTTTCAGCATACTGCTACCTCGTCGCCCTGCAGCTTACAGGATCTCGTTCTTCTTGAGCAGCGCGCGGACGGTATCGGTCGGCTGCGCGCCGTTGGCGATCCACTTCTTGGCCTTCTCGGCGTCGATCTTCACCTCAGCGGGATCCTTGTTCGGATCGTAGGTGCCGATCTCCTCGATGAAACGACCGTCGCGGGGGAAACGGGAATCCGCGACAACAACACGGTAAAAGGGGTTCTTCTTCGCGCCCATCCGGCGCAGTCTGATCTTGACAGCCATGGTATTTTTCCTCCATCCATGAAAATGAATTAATTGTTTCTTATTTTTAACCGGATTGCCGGTAAAAACCTTTTTCTCAGCCGAAGAAACGGCCGAATCGCCGCCCTTTGGGCCGCTTTTTGAACTGTTTCATCAGCTTGTTCATCTGCTCGTACTGCCGCAGCAGCCGGTTGACATCCTCGACCCTGGTCCCGCTGCCCGCCGCGATGCGGCGCTTGCGTTTGGGGTCGATGAGGGAGGGTTTTGCCCGCTCGGCGGGGGTCATGCTCTGGATGATCGCCTCCATCCGGCGGAACATCTGGTCACTGCCCTCGAGGTCATCCTCGCTGACCTTCGCGCCGCCGGGCAGCATCGAGAGCATCGCCGCCGCACCGCCCATCTTTTTCATCTGGGCAATCTGAGAGAGCAGGTCGTTCATGTCGAACTTGCTTTCCATCAGCCGGCGGGCCGTCTCCTGTGCTTTCTTCTCATCCTGGGTGGCCTGTGCCTTCTCGATGAGGGTCATCACATCCCCCATCCCGAGAATCCGGCTGGCCATCCGGTCCGGATGAAATACCTCGAGGTCGTCGAGTTTCTCGCCGACACCGACAAATTTGATCGGCTTGCCGGTGACCGCACGCACACTCAGCGCCGCACCGCCGCGGGTGTCGCCGTCGAGCTTGGTGAGCACCACCCCGTCGATGCCGACCTTTTCATTGAAACTGGAGGCGACATTGACGGCGTCCTGACCGACCATCGCGTCGATCACCAACAGCGTCTCGTCCACCGGCACCGCCTGCTTGATCCGGCCGAGCTCCTCCATCAGGTCCTCGTCGACATGCAGACGGCCGGCCGTATCCAGCAAAATCAGGTCATTGCCGTGGTCCCGCGCGTGGGCATAGGCCTTTTTGGCGATGATCTCCGGCTTTTCGGTACCGAGCTCAAAGACCGGTACCCCCGCCTTTTCTCCGACGACCTTGAGCTGGTCGATCGCGGCGGGGCGGTAGATGTCGCAGGCCACCAGCAGCGGCCGATGTCCCTGCGCAGCGAAGTACTTTGCAATCTTGGCCGAGTGGGTGGTCTTGCCGCTGCCCTGCAGGCCGCACATCATCACCACCGTGGGGGGCTTTGCATTGATGTGGATGCCCCGGCTCTCGCTGCCCATCAGCGCCGTCAATTCCTCATTGACGATCTTGATCACCTGCTGTGCCGGGGTCAGGCTCTCCATCACCTCGGAACCGATGCTCCGCTCGGTGACCTTTGCGATAAAATCCTTTGCTACCTTATAGTTGACGTCCGCCTCCAGCAGCGCCATCCGCACCTCGCGCATCGCCGCCTTGATGTCCGGTTCGGTCAGTTTGCCCTTGCTGCGAAGCCGCTTGAAGGCGGCGGACAATTTTTCAGTTAAACTCTCGAATGCCATCTGCCGCCTCGCTTACTCGCTGATTTTTCCGACAAGAGAGAGGATCTCCTCGACATCCTGACTGATCCGCTCGGAGGGGATGTACTCCTCCTCGTTCTCAAACCGGATGTCCCGTGCCAGCTCCTCGATCCGGGCAACGCTCTGCCGAACGACCCGGTATCGCTGCGCGAACCCGACCTTCTCCTCGAGATCGAGAAGGATGGTCTCGCCGCGCTTGATGGAATCCCGCACCCCCTGCCGGGTGATGCCGAAGTTCGCCGCGATCTCGGCGAGGGAGAGATCGTCATTGTAATACTGTTCCATCACCTCACGCTGTTTTTCGGTCAGCACCTGACCGTAAAAATCCAGCAGATAGGAGATCTCCAGATTTTTTGCCATCTCTGCGCCCCCTCTCCTCTCGGTACCTGTAAAGCGTTTTGCTTTACACAATCGCTATTATACCAAAACAGCGCCGTTTCGTCAAGACCGTAAAGCGAAAAAACTTGACATAATTGTCCGTGCACCCCCTCGATCCGTTCTCTTTTGCGGCCACCGCCGCCCGCATTTGACATTCCCGCCGAATGCGGGTAGGATGAAGGAGGAAATACCTCTGTGCGAGAGGAGGGCGGGGATGGACTGCTTTCATGATTTTACCCAGCTGCGGGGGGCAGGCGCGCTGATCCAGATGCCGGGTCTTGCTGCGCACTTCTCTCTGCCGGCAGAGCTGCTCTGCTTTGCAAACTTCTCCGGACCGACCGGCAGTTTCAAGGACAGCCTTGCCGAGGGGATGATTCGGATGGCGGAGCAAAACGGAGTGCTGGCCCCGGCGGCGCCGGTCTTTGGTTCCGGCGCCGGCGGATTCGCGGCGGCGCTCACCCTCGCGGGTTACCGCACCGGTCACCCGGTGACCCTCTGTGTCGGCGCGGGGGTTTTGCCCGCCCGCAGCCGGCTGCTGGGGGAGCTCGGGGCAAAGCTGGTGCTCTGTCCTTCGACCGGCGGACAGGGTGGACTGGACCGCCGGGCAGCGCGGCTCGCCGCCGAACGGGGGGGCTGGTTTGCCGACTACTACGGCGATGATCTCAACCCGGAGTTCCACCGGCGGGTCACCGGCCCCGCGATTCTCAAAGCAACCGGGGAAAAGCTGGACTTTGTCGTCGCGGCGGTGGGCAGCGGCGGCACCGTTTCCGGTGTCGGCGAGTACATCAAGGCATGGACCAACGGCATCCGGATCATCGCGGTGGAGCCCTGCGAGAGCCAGGTGCTCTCGGGCGGATTCGCCGGTCCGCACGGTCTTGAGGGGATCGGCTGCGGTTTTGTGCCGGACAACTACAATCCCTACATCGTCGACCGGGTACTGCCGGTCTCAACCGGAGACGGGCGGGAGGCTGCCCGCCAGGCGCTGCTCTGTGACGGTCTCCCCCTTTCGGATACCGCCGGCGCCGCCCTCGCCGCCGCGCTGCAGCTCGCCGCCGACCCGGAAAACGCCGGCAAGCGGGTGGTTGCGATCACCGGCGGAAGGGCTATTTTCTGATATCTGCAAAAGAAAAACCGGATGGCTGAGGTGTGTCAGGATAAGAAAACGCAACTTCCCTGCGGGAAGTTTAGTTCTGCCGCAGACTTTTGGCGTAGAAAGCACTTAGAGCGGCCCCCCAAGCCACCAAGGCTTGAGGGGCCGCTCTTCGCACTTTCTCCATCCAAAATTCTGGGGCAGAACATACAACATCCGTTCCGGATGTTGAGGGCACCGTAAAAAGGTCG
>DXIA01000169.1 GCA_019113125.1 Candidatus Pygmaiobacter gallistercoris
ACCTCATCCAACGCCATTTGGCGTTGGATACGGCACCCTTTGTGGATGTCGCGGGCAGCAGAGCTGCCCCGGCGTTTTGACGCCGCAGCCGCGCAAAAGCGGCCTTTTTACGGCGTTGTTTTCTTATCCTGCCACACCTTGTGTTCCATCCGGTTTTTCTTTATTCTTTCTCCTGTTCGGGCGCGGCGTGATAATAGATGTAAATATCCACAAGACTGTCATCCGGCAGACGGAACCCCGCAGGGATGGTTCCGACCCGGGTGAACCCGATCTTCTCATACAGCGCCATCGCGACCCGGTTGGTGCTGACCACCGCGTTGAACTGCAGGCCGGTAAAGCCGTGCGGCCGCAGCTGGGTGAGGCTGTGCCGCACCAGCGCCTCTCCGATCCCGCTGCCGCGCGCCGATGGGGCGACCGCATAGCTGGCATTCGCGATATGTCCCGCCCTGCCGATGTTGTTCGGATGCAGAATATACAGCCCCTCCACCCGGCCGTTTGCCTCGGCGACGGCCGTCAGGCTCTGGGCGGCAAAATAACTTCTGCACTCCTGCAGGCTCAGCGGTGTCTCTCCCGGAAAGGCGTTGCCCGCCTCGACCACCTCGTTCCAGATGCGCTGGATCGCCATCAGATCGCTCTCCCCATAGGGCCGGATGCGAATTTCCATCGTAACATTCCCCCTGATCTTTGCCAATCTGTTGTTATTCTACCACATCCCGCGCAGAATTTCATTTTTCCGCGCAAAAAAGCCGGGCGGCGAAGAAATTCCACCACCCGGCTTTTGCAAAAGGAGCGATCCGAGGATCTTACTCAAGGGGCGTATTCTGCGTACTGAACCCAATATAGCCCGAGCTTTCCTCCCTCATCGGGAGGCTGGCCGCCACTTTCTGCTCCCCAACCTTCAGAGAGACGGTCAGGGTTTCCAGCTCCTGAACCTGGGCGAAATAAGTTTTCCCCGCTGTCCAGTTCTGCGTTTCGGTCTCGGCGGCAAAGCCCTGCCATTTTTCACCCGACACCGTCTCGCCCGAGATGCTGAGCGCAAATTCCAGGCCTTCGACCTCCGTCGGGACGGTAAAAGCCAACTGTCCCTGTTCCTCCTGATAGAGAATGCTGGTTGTCAGCGCATTCAGGATCTGGTTTGCCCGTTCGAGATCCCCATACACCGCCAGCTGCATCTCCTCCGAGAGACCTGTCTCGGTGCCCTCGGTCTGCCAGATCGCGTTCCAGTTTCCCTTCGGCGCATAGGCGGCGCCGTCGATCAGCAGTCCGTCTCCCATCCGCAGGATCGTGTGGACCTCTCCGTCCCGCATCAGCAGATAGAGGGAATCGTAGTCGGCCCACTCTGCGCTGAGCAGTTCTTCCCGCAGCGTCCCGGTCAGCTCGACCTTCACCCGCGCGCTGCGCAGCCGCCGTGTCAGCTCTACCAGCTGCGTTCCCTCAAACCAGACCGCCGAGGTCTCCCCGGCACTGTGGTGGAGCAGTTCCGCCCGGTCAAGCTGTTCCAGGCCCAGATCCTCCATCCAGGCCGGCCCGGTCTCAGATCTCTGGTTCATGAGCAGCGCTGCGGCCAGCAATACCGCCAGAAGGGCCACGATCCCGGTCGCCACCGCCGCCGGTTTTTTGTATTTCAGAAGATGCTGAATCCGCCCTTTGACCTCTCCCTCGCCGAAAGCCAGAATTCCATTGTTGCGGGCGCCGCCCGCAAGGTGGAGCAGGGTGCGGGAATAGGCCCCCCGCTGTGTCTCCCCCAGTTCCCGCAGCACCTGCTCATCACAGGCGATCTCAAGATCCCGGCACAGGAGCCGAAAGGCCAGCCAGACCAGCGGATTGAACCAGTGCAGACAGAGGAGGAGGTACGCCGTCGTCTTTACCAGCCAATCGCCCCGGCGCAGGTGCGCCCGCTCATGTCGCAGCACAACCTCCCGCTCGTTTGCGGACAGCCCGGCGGGCAGATAGATTCTGGGGCGGAACATCCCCATGATAAAGGCGGTCGGCAGGCCCTCCATCTCCCACACACCGTCCTCTGTCCGAGCTGCGCCCCGCAGTGACCGATGGAGCTGCCAAAGGGAGAAAAGACCGTGAAATCCCACCGCCGCCAGCCCGATAAGCCAGATCCAGGCCAGCAGCTGCAGCGGCATAAATCTCGTCTGCGAAAGCCCGATATATCCCTGCGCGGTCTGTCCCACCGTCATGTCGGTCAAAAAGGTCTCGGTGAGAAACTGCGGCGGTTCGAGGACCTCCCCGCGCGGCATCAGGCTGAAAACGGAGGAGAGGCTGACCGGGCAGGCCAACCGGAAAAAGGCGACCAACCAGAGCAGGCCGCTGATCCGCCGCGGCATCCGCCGCAGCAGCAGCCGGGCAACCAGCAGGATCAGGATCACATAAGACCCTTGCAGACTCAGTTTCAAAATCGTGTAAAACAGATCAGCCATGCTGCTCCTCCTCCCAGCGGTCGATCAGCCGTTTGAGCTCCTCTGCATCCTCCCGGGACAGCCCTCGTTTTTCCACAAATGCGGTCAGGAATCTCGGCAGCGATCCGTTGAATCCCTCCCGAATTACCGTTTCGCCCTGTATGCTGTGGTACTCTTCCCGGCTGAGCGCCGCGGTCACCGTCGCGCTCTCATTGCGGGCCACCCCCATCGCGCAGAGTTTGCGCAGCATGGTGTAGGTCGTGGATTTTTTCCAGCCCAATCTCTCAGCGCAGAGCTGTACCAGCTCTCCCGAACCGATCGGCGCATTCTCCCAGATCAGCTCCGCCAGTCGATACTCGGCCTCGGTCATCTCCCTCACCTTCACTGTGCGTCACCTCCCTTTTGGTTTATAAATTATAAACCTTATGTTTATAGTTTATAATTTATAAACCTATTTGTCAATCGTTTTTATTCCTCTATTTCAAAAAACGTTGTGAAAGAGCGTGATCTTTTACCCAAAATCCTGCTAGTTCGTCATCGGCCGTGCGAGATGCCCTTTTTCACTGCAAAACAGCGCACAGTGCCGAGAGACCGGCAAAAAAACGCGAAAAGGGAAGAGAACCGGCC
>DXIA01000170.1 GCA_019113125.1 Candidatus Pygmaiobacter gallistercoris
GCCGCAGCAGCAGCGAGGGAACGGCGACGGTGTCCCCATAATTCTTTGCCAGCCGGTATGCCATCGCGCGTCCTCCTCGGTTTGAAATGGAAAGAAAACACCCCGCGCGGGCGGAGTGTCAAATCACAGATCCTGCCCCTTATTTTAGCACACCCCAAAGCGGGATTGCAACCGGCGAAAAAATGGTGAAATGAGAAAAGCTCGACCTTTCGGCCGGGCTTTTTGAATGGAGCGAAGTCCATTCGGGCGAGATGTCGAGATAGGGGAAGAGGGGAAAGCGAGAGCGGAGTTTCCCCGCAAAAGGTTGGTAGCGCAGCGAGGGCGTCGGGAGGGCGCTTGCAACCGAGCAGCCGCAGCAAGCGGGACCTTTTGCGGAAAAGGAGAAATGACGCAGCGGTATGAGAAAAGCCCGGCCTTTCGGCCGGGCTTTTTGAATGGAGCGCAGTCCATTCCGACGTGGTGGAGACGGAGGGGCTCGAACCCGCGACCTCTCGGATGTGAACCGAACGCTCTGACCAGCTGAGCTACGCCTCCACAAGATGCTTTAATATAATACCACAACTTTCAAAAAAAGAAAAGCTTTTTTTCAAAAAAAAGAAAAAAATCTCAGATCTCTCCCCTTGCTGCTTGTTTTTCCGTGATCCCACTGTTATACTGAGACCACAGCAGGCGGCAGAAAAAGCCTTTTTGGCCCCGACAGCGAGTCGCTGTCGGTTTGTTTTATCACACACAGGTTTCGCTGACACTCAGCCGGTCCGCTGGCCGTATTACCGCAAACGGTGTTTGCTCAAGATACGGCTGCACGGCCCTGCTACGTTTTGTACCGCCGCTGTACCTGTCGGGGAGGAGGGTTGTGCGGATGATCGTCTATACCCATACCGAAACGCTCGCGCAGGATCTCGGGATCCCTGCCGCGACGCTGTTTGGGGTCAGCTTTCATCTTGACCGCCATTACCGCCGCGTCACACTGCCAAAGCGGGACGGCGGGGTGCGCACCCTCTGTGTCCCCGACCCGATTCTCAAGAAGATCCAGCGGCGCATCCTACGGGTTCTTCTTTTTCATAGACCGGTTTCCCCTTATGCGACCGCCTACCGGCCCGGGGTGGGCCTTCGCGCAAACGCCCTTCCCCACTGTGGCCGGCAGTGTGTGCTGCAGCTGGACATCCGGCAATTTTTTGACAGCGTGCGGTATCTGCAGGTCAAGGAGATTGTCTTTCCAAAAGAGATCTTCAGCGAAAAGCTGCGGGTGCTGCTCAGCTGTCTGTGCTATGGCCGGGACGGCCTTCCGCAGGGCGCACCGACCTCCCCTGCCATCTCAAACCTGTTGCTGCGGGACTTTGATCTCAGGGTGGGAGACTGGTGTGCCGCGCGTGGGATCCGGTATACCCGCTACTGCGACGACCTGACCTTCTCCGGTGCCTTCGATCCAAAGCCGGTGATCCGGATGGTCTCGGATGCGCTCTGGCGGGAGGGGTTTGTACTCAATCCCCGCAAAACCCGGTTTTCGCGGTCGGGACAGCGGCAGACGGTCACCGGGGTTGTGGTCAACGATCGGCCTCGTCTGGATGCGGCCCGCCGCCGTGCGCTGCGCGCCGAGCTGTACTATTGTCGGAGGTTCGGGGTCGCAGACCATCTCTCCCACATCGGCGATCCCCGCACCCCCCGCGCCTATCTGCTCTCGCTGCTGGGCCGGTTGGATTTTGCCCTTTCTCTCGGTGCTGAGCCACAGCTTGCAGAGGGGCGCAGATGGGTGCTCGAACAACTCAAACCGTCCAAACAAAAAGAGGAAATCGACGGTTAGGTGTGGCAGGATAAGAAAACAACGGTTCTGCCGTAGACTTTTGGCGTAGAAAGCACTCAGAGCGGCCCCCCAAGCCACCAAGGCTTGGGGGGGCCGCTCTTCGCACTTTCTCCATCCAAAATTCTGGGGCAGAACTGCAGGGCACCGTAAAAAGGTCGGTTTTGATGCGGGTGCAAGGAAAAGCACCGAAGGCACCCTTTGTGGTTGTCGAGGTGGCTTGACGCCGCAGCCGCGCAAAAGCGGCCTTTTTACGGCGCTGTTTTCTTATTCTGCCACACCTTTCAGTCGATTTCCTCTTTTTTCACACCGGCAGCAGTCGCTGTGCGATGTTGAAGTAGATGATCAGCGAGATCGCATCCACGATCGTGGTGATCAGCGGAGAGGCCATGATCGCAGGGTCTGCTTTGAGCGCCCGGGCGACGAGCGGCAAAATCCCGCCGATCGTCTTGGCCATCAGCACGGTGAGGAACATGGTCAGCGCGACGGTGAGGGCCACCATCTCGTTGCCGGGATAGGTGATGATCAGCCGCAGATAGTTCACGGCGCTCAGAATCACCCCGACCAGCGCGGCAACCCGCAGCTCTTTCCAGAAGACCGCCGGCAGATCCCGGCCGGTGATCTCCCCCACCGCGATACCGCGGATCACCAGAGTGCTGGACTGGCTGCCCGCATTGCCGCCGGTATCGGTGAGCATCGGGATAAAGGTCACCAGCAGCGGCATCGAGGCGAAAGCCGCCTCGTAACGGCCGAGGATGCCGCCGGTCAGCATGCCGGAGATCATCAGCACCAGCAGCCAGACGATCCGGTTTTTCGCAAGGGTAAACACCCCGGTCTTGAGGTAGGGGCGCTCGGACGGGTGCATCGCGCCCATCACCTGCATGTCCTCGGTGGTCTCCTGCTGCAATACGTCGATCGCATCGTCGACCGTGATGATGCCAACCAGCCGGTTTTCGTCATCCACCACCGGCAGCGAGAGGTAGTCGTACTTGTTCATCAGCCGGGCGGCGACCTCCTGGTCCTCCTTGGTGGAGACCGAGACCACATCCCGATTCATCAGATCCCGCACCAGCGCGCCGTCCGGGGCGAGCAGCAGATCCTTGACCGAGACCACACCCTCGAGCCGGCGGCCCTCATCAATGACATAGCAGGTGTAAATCGTCTCGCGGTCCTCACCGGTGCGGCGGATATGCTCAATCGCCTGGGCCACCGTCATCCCAGCGCGCAGATCGGTGAACTCCGCGGTCATCCGGCTGCCCGCGGAATTCTCCGGATAGTTGAGGAACTGGTTAATCAGCGCGCGGGTCTCGGGGCGTGCATTCCGCAGCACCCGCTTGACCACATTGGCCGGCAGCTCCTCCAGCAGATCGACCGCATCGTCGACATACAGTTCCTCAACAATGTCGGACAGCTCCGCATCGGTGATCGAGCCGATGATATCCCGGCGCAGGTCGGCGTCCAGTTCGGAAAAGGCCTCACTCGCCTGCTCCTTCGGCAGTGTGCGGAAGACGAGAATCGCCTGTTCCGGTTTCAGCTCTCCCAAAAAGCGGGCGACATCCACCGGCTGCGCCTGTGTCAGTGCATCCCGCAGTTCCCGCAGCTGCCGGTTTTCCAGCAGCCGGGTCAGTTTTTCCTGATCAAATTTCCTTTCCATTGGTAGAATCCTCCCTGTTGTTTACTGTCAGGGAAGTTCCGGTAAAACGAAACCGCAGATCCCGTTTGCCTTTTGGCAAAATCGGTCCCTGCGGTGATTCTTGCTATGATATCGGGGCAGCCGAAAATTAGCCCTCTTTTCTGAGAGCGCCCCTCGACAGAGTACTGCCGCTCCGACCGGCAACGGGAGCAGGCGGCAGCCCGATATCCTGAGAATCATCGCATTGACCGGTACTTCGGCCGACTTTATCCACCTGTTCTCCCTCCTTTTTCTTCAGCTGCCCTTTTGGGCCATTTCAGTTTACCCCTTTATAACAATTTTTTCAACCCCAATTTGGACAAAATTTTCTTTATTTAAAAATTTTTTCTTGCGAACCTCAATTATTGTGGTATAATATTGTTTTACCTTTTTACCATTTAATGACATTGCACTGTTGGAGGCCTTTCAGAGAATGAAACTTGCGGGAAAACAAAATTATACGGCGGCAGATCTGTTTCGACTGTCCGGACCAATCTTTATCGAGCTGCTGCTGCAGATGCTGGTGGGCAACGTGGACCAGTTCATGGTCAGCCGGATTTCCCAGAGCTCGGTTGCCGCGATCGGCAACGGCAACCAGCTGATGAACATTGTCATTATTCTGCTCAGCGTCATGGCCGGCGCGACGACGGTGGTGCTCAGCCAGACCATCGGCAGCGGAGACCTGGATCGGGTCGGGCAGGTCTGCACCGTCTCCACCCTGATCATCTCAGCGGGCGGCGCACTGGCTACCGCCATTCTGGTCTTCGGTGGGCGGGCGCTGTTCGGATTTCTCTCGGTTCCACAGGATGTACTCGGCGAGGCGCTGTCCTACACCGTCATCGTCGGCGCCTTTGTCCTGGTGCAGGGACTATATATGAACTTTGCCGCGATCCTGCGCAGCTATGGTCTGGTGCGGGAGGTCATGGTCATCTCGGCAGTGATGAACCTGTGCAATATCGTCGGCAACGCAATTCTGATCAACGGGCTGTTTGGGTTCCCCCGGCTCGGGGTGATCGGCGCAGCCATCTCGACCGACCTGTCCAAATGCGTCGGACTCGCCCTCGTTTGGCTGACCGCGCGGCGGCGGCTGCAGATCCATCTGCAGTTTGGCCGGCTGCATCCCTTCCCCGCCGGCGTGCTGCGCCGGCTGCTCCGGATCGCGCTGCCCTCGGCGGGTCAAGAGCTCTCCTACAATCTGTCCCAGATCGCAATTCTGCGGATGGTCAACCTGTTCGGCACCGTGGTCATCGCGACCAAGGTCTACTGCAGCATGCTGGCGAACGTCGCCTATCTCTACTCTCAGGCGATCTCCCAGGCGACCCAGATCGTACTGGGATATTTAGTTGGCGCCCGCAATGCGCGGGAGGTTCCGCGGCAGGTCTGGACCACCTGCGGCATCTCGACCGCTGTCTCAATCTCGGTGACCGCGCTGCTCTGCTGCTTTTCCGGTCCGGTGTTCGGCCTTTTCACCTCGGACCCGGAGGTGCTCTCACTGGGCCGGCAGATTCTGCTGATCGAGCTGGTGCTCGAACTCGGACGCAGCATCAACATCGTGATGGTCCGCTGTCTCGTCGCGCTGGGCGACGTCAACTTTGCGGTCGGTCTGGGCACGGTGAGCATGTGGGTGGTCTCGGTTTTTGGCTCCTGGTTCTTTGGCGTCTACCTCGGCATGGGTCTGGTCGGCATCTGGTGGGCAATGGCTCTCGACGAATGTCTGCGGGCGGTGATCTATCTGATCCGGTTTGCCTGCGGCAGATGGCGGCGCAGGATGGGCGCCGCCGTCCGGGAGCACAAATAAACTTTTTTTGCTTTTCCGTTTGTGCTATACTGTGGTCAAAGCGTTGCCGCCGGAATATCGGCGACAGAAGGAGGGCACCATGCTGGACTACAAATTCGATACCCAGCTTTTGATTGAGGGCGAGGGGTTGGACGAGGATGCAATCGACGATTACATCTCCACCCATTTTGCGGGGGACTGTCTGCTCGCCGTCGGAGACGAAGACCTGATCAAGATTCACTTTCACACCAATGAGCCCTGGAAGGTGCTGGAGTACTGCGCCGGTTTGGGCGAGATTCACGACATCGTCATCGAGAATATGGCCCGTCAGGCCGACGGTCTCTCCGGCTGAGAGGGGGAAGGATCATGAAGGAGCTTTCCGAGCGGCTCAGACAGCAGATGGCGTTTCTGCTTGAGATCGACAAGGAAAAATTCATCACCCGACAAACCTTTCTCTCGGATGGCAAACGGCGGGAAAATGATGCCGAACACGCCTGGCACCTCGCGATGATGGTACTGATTCTGGGCGAGTACGCAAATGAAAAGATTGATCTGTTGCGCACCGTCTCGATGGTACTGGCCCATGATCTGGTCGAGATCTATGCCGGCGACACCTTTGCCTACGACGAAGAGGGGAAAAAGACCCAGCGCCAGCGGGAGGAGGTCGCTGCCGACCGCCTGTTCGCCCTTCTGCCGGAGGATCAGCGAGATGCGCTGCGGGGGCTGTGGGAGGAATTCGAGGCGGCCAAAACGCCCGAGGCTGCTTTTGCCCGGGCGATGGATAATCTGCAGCCCACAATGCTGAATGCCGCGACCGACGGCATCGCCTGGACCGAGCACAGGACAAAGCTCTCCTCGGTTCTAAAACGGCAGGAACTGACGCCGGTCGGTTCCAAGACTCTTTGGGAGCTCTGCCGGGATCAGTATCTCGTCCCCGCAGTAGAGCGCGGAAAAATTGCCGATGACCTCGCCCCCGAAGAAAAGCCGGTCGACTGGCCGCAGTCTGAATAAACCGCTAAAAAAGGACAAGGTTTTCCTTGTCCTTTTGTCTTTCTGTTTAGTTGGATGAAGAGGGGAAGAAGGGCCGCAGTACCCCTGCCACCGCACTAATCGGCATGCTCTGCAGCACCACCTTACCCGGACCGGTGACGACGGTGTTGAAGATTCCCTCTCCGCCGAACAGCATATTCTTGACCCCCGGCACCGAGACAATGTCGATCGAGCAGCTCTCACTCATCGCGGCGAGGTAGCCGGTATCCACCACCAGCGACTGGCCCTCCCTGAGCTGATACTCCACCGCATGGCCGTCAATCTCGAGAAATGCCGTGCCGCGTCCCGAGAGTTTCTGCATGATAAAACCCTCGCCGCCAAAAAAGCCGGAAGAAAATCTCTTCTGGAAAAAGACCGAGAGCTCTACCCCCGCCTCACTGGCAAGGAACGACCTTTTCTGGCAGATCATCCCGCTGCCGGGACCAATCTCCACCGGAAGGATTGAGCCGGGAAAACTGGAGGCAAATGCGATCATTCCCTCCCCGCCCTGCGCGGTATACCGGTTCAGGAACAACGACTCGCCCGAGAACATTCTGCCCAGCATCCGGCCCACACCACCGCCGGAGGTCTCCATCTTCATATTCGGGGTCATCCAGGCCATTCCGCCGCTCTCGGTGATCATCGTCTCTCCCGCGGCAAGGGTGCAGATCACCACCGGCAGCGGTGTTCCGTCAATTCTGTATTGCATTCTTTCGCCTCCCTATTCGGTTATCCACAGGTGCCGGGTTCGTTGCCCGCCGCCGCGAACTCCGCGACAATTCCGAGCAAAATTCCGACACAACAGTCCATGTCCTCGGCAGTGATATGCTCCCACGGGCCGTGGAATCCATAGCCGCCGGTGCAGAGATTCGGGCAGGGCAGCCCGCGGTAGGAGAGGATTGAGCCGTCGGTTCCACCCCGCACCGGACTGATGCAGGGGGTGACCCCCAGTTTTTCCATCGCGGCCTTCGCCCGCTCGATGAGGTAGAAATGCGGGCGGATCTTCTCCTCCATATTATAATAAGTATCGCTGATCTCGGCCGTCGCGGTGCCCTGACCATATTTTGCGTTGATGGTCTCGACCGCCCGCTCGACCGTCTGTTTGCGCTGCTCAAACTTTGTGCGGTCGTGGTCCCGCAGAATGTAGCCCAGCGTTGCCCTGGCGACGCTGCCGCTCATCCGGTCAAGATGGTAAAATCCCTCATACCCCTCGGTATTCGCGGGGATCTCATCCGGCAGCAGCGCGTTGAACTCCATCGCCACCAGCAGCGCGTTGCGCATGATCCCCTTTGCCGAACCGGTGTGTACCGAAACGCCCTCGATCGTGACCTCGGCCGACGCCGCGTTGAAGGTCTCATACTCGAGTTCGCCGACCGCGCCGCCATCCACCGTATAGGCGACCGGAACCCCCATCCAGCCGATGTCCACCCCGTGAGCGCCGAGCCCGACCTCCTCATCTGGGGTGAATGCGACCGCGACCTTGCCGTGCGGGATCTTCTGCTCGATCAGCTGCTCGACCATGGTCAGGATCTCGGCGACGCCGGCCTTGTCGTCCGCCCCGAGCAGGGTGGTGCCGTCGGTGGTGATCAGGGTCTTGCCCCGCAGCTGCGTCAGATGGGGGAACCGCTCGGCGTCCAGCGTCAAGCCGCTGTCTCCCAGCGCGACCGGCCCGCCGTCGTAATGCTCGATCACCTGGGGCTTGACCCCGATGCCGGAAAATGCCGGCGCGGTGTCGATATGAGCCAAAAATCCGACCGGCTCCACCGACTCACAGCCCGGGGTGGCGGGCAGCTCGCCATAGACGACACAGTTGTCCGCAAGCCTCACCCGGGAGAGGCCGAGCCTCTCCATCTCCTGCTGCAGCATCCTGGCGAGATCCCATTGCCGCTCGCTGGTCGGACTGGTTTTTACCCCCTCCGTACTGTCGGTCGAAATTCTCACATACTGCAACAACCGCTCTGCCGCCGTCATCTTAACCTGCCTCCCCATTCTTTTTTCCTTTTTTCTCGTTCTGCCCCGGTTGTTCCGCCTCGGACAGATCTTTTGTCTGGGTCCGCTCGATCTTCAGCCGCTCAATGCAGCGCTGGTTTGCCGCGAGAATGGTGCAGACCCAGCCGTCACACTTGAGCGGAATCACCTCGCCCTGGGTCGGAATCCGACCCAGCATATTGGTGATAAATCCGTTGAGGGTATCCGAGTCGTCGTTCTCAAACAGATCGCTGCCCAGCAGATGCTCCACCTCGTCGATCTCGAGTTCGCCGTCCAGCATCCAGCTGTTCTCCGACAGCTGGACGATCCCGGTCTCCTCATCGTGTTCATCATCGATCTTTCCGACAATCGAGGCGAGCAGATCCTCCATCGTGACCAGCCCTTCGGTGCCGCCGTACTCATCCACCACAATTGCCATCCGCTGCCGGCGTTCCCGGAACTGGCGCAGCAGCTCGCTGCACCGCATGCTCTCGGGGATATACAGCACCGGACGCATGAAATCCGCTGCGGTTTTGGTCTTGTCGTCCTCCCCTGAGAGGGCCGGGATCACATCCTTGATATAGACGATACCGACGATGTCGTCGAGGTCCTCCTCATACACCGGCAGCCGGGAGAATCGCTCCTGCTGCTGGACCCGGATCAGCTCGGCCAGCGGTGCGGTGCGCTCCACCGCGACGATATCGGTGCGGTGGGTCATAACCTCGCTGACATGCAGATCGTCGAACTCGAAGATATTCTCGATCATCGCCCGCTCGTGCGGCTCCAGTGCACCGGCCTCCTCGCCGGCCTCAACCATCATCAGAATGTCCTCCTCGTCCACCGGTTCCTCCTCATTCGCGGCCCCGATCCCAAACAGCCGCAGCACGAGGTTGGTGGAGAGCGCAAGGAACTTGACAAAAAGGCGGCAGACCCGGTACATCCCCCAGATGACCCCGACCACCCGCAGCGCCATCGCGTCGGGGTCCTTCATCGCCACCCGCTTGGGGACCAGCTCGCCGAGGATCAGGGTAAAATAGGAGATAATAATGGTGATGACAACCAGCACCACGCTGCGGAGCACGGCGGCCGGCAGCGGCAGGAACGCCAGGGCGCCGGCAACCGGGCCGGCAAAGTTATCGGCGGCAACCGCCGAGTTCAGGAAACCAGACAGCGT